>MUZY01000030.1 GCA_003266065.1 Methanosphaera sp. rholeuAM130 | reverse complement strand
ATAAAATGATGTTTTTATTCATTTATACACCTCTTTATTATATTATAATTCAAATATTAAAATTTATATTGATAGTAAATTTTAATAATATATACTTTATTATTCATAATATATTTATTTTACTAATAAAGTCTTATTTAATCATTAATCACTATTTTTAAAATTATTCATAAATTGTTTTAATAATAACTCTTACAAAGGAAGGGAATATCACTATAATTAAAGAATCTTAAACAATATAACAATTTGGTTAGTATAACACTCATAGTTATCTTGCAATTGCAAATAAATATAATAATCATTAATAAAAAAATATATTTATAAGGTGATAAAGTATGGATTTTTATGTAATCAATGGTAGTCCTAGAAAGAAATATAATACTTCCAAGATATTGGATGCATTAGTGGAAGGAGCATACGATGAATTAGAAGATAGACAATATGATGATGATATAAATATTGAAATCATTGATTTATATGACTTAGATTATAAGGGTTGTAAGTCTTGCTTTCATTGTAAAAAAATCGATGGAAAATTCTATGGACAATGTCCAATAAAGGATGATTTACTTGAACTTCTTCCAAAGTTATGGGCATCCGATGCAATTGTAATGGCAAGCCCTATATATTTCGGTAATGTAACCGGACAGATGAGAAGTTTTCTTGAAAGGTTGATATTTCCTAAATATGTATATGGGGCCAATTCCCTTGCAGAAGAAAAAACAACGGCATGTATCTATACTATGAATGTTGATGAGGATACCGCTGAAAAATTATACTCCGAATCAGTGTTTAATCTACTGGAAAGATTCATCGAATATTCATTCGGTAAAACACATTCATTAAAGGTATATGACACTTATCAGTTTAAGGATTATTCATTGTACGAAAATTACATGTTTGATGAAGAAGCCAAAAGAAAAACTAGGGATGAACAGTTTCCAAAGGATTTGGAAGAAGCTTATATGTTGGGTAAGACTCTAATCAATGAAATACTTGACAAATAATATGCTTTTAATACAATTAGCGGATTGACTATAATAGGACAGCAAAAAAATGATTAAATAAAGGGAAGATACTGATGTTAAATGTAAAAATAGGAAACAGTTGGGATGACTTTCTTCAAAAGGAATATACGAAGTTATATTATCAAAAGTTAAATGTTTTCATCGAGAAAGAATATGCTGAAAAAACTATTTATCCCCCAGAAGAGGACATTTTCAACGCCTTTAAATACACGCCCCTATCTGAGATTAAAGTTGTAATATTGGGTCAGGATCCCTATCATGAAAAAAATCAGGCACATGGACTGGCATTCTCCACGCCGGAAGGAAATCCCATACCAAGATCACTAAGCAACATATTTAAGGAAATTAGAAATGAATATGGCTATAAAATACCTTTCAACGGTTGTCTGGATAAATGGGCAAAACAGGGAGTATTTCTATTGAATACCGTTTTGACTGTTGAGGAATCTAATGCAAATAGTCATAGTAAATGTGGATGGCAAAGATTTACCGATAACGTAATAACCAAAATCAATAAGCAGAATCAGCCAATAGTATTTATGCTATGGGGAAAACAGGCCGAAAAGAAGAAGGAATTATTGAATAATCCAAATCACCTGGTACTTGTTACGTCTCATCCAAGTCCATTCTCTGCCAGACGTGGATTTTTAGGATCCAACCATTTTAAATTGGCAAATGAATTCTTAAAAGAAAATAATGTCGAGGAGATTGATTGGTCATTATAACAATCAGTCCCTCCTAAATTATTTCAAAAACTATTTTTGCATAAAATCTTTAAAATAGATATTCTTCAGATATTGATATAGTACGTAAAATACACAAAATACTGCTATAATGCTTTCTATTATCAAAAGGTATTCCAACAGTGTAGTATTGAATATTTTATACATATTGTATGTTGCTATTAGGCTTATTACAAATGGAAAAGAATAGGCCGAGTAGCTTGGATAGAAGTCCAAATTCCTGTATTCAATGAATTTATAAAATGCCAGTATATAAAACAGTGTTGCAAAAATGTACATAATTACCAGGAAGTTATAATTAGCTTCATTAAAGGAATACAGATAGGCTACGATTAGTATGCTTAATATTGCAGTGTAGATGCAAATCAATGGTTTGAATGCATCATTTGTAACGGCTTTCTTGATATATCTGTAGCTGACTAACATCAATGTAGGAAACATCAATATGAATCCAAATAGGAAAAAGATATAATTGTATTTGCCCATATATGTGCTACCCGTTATGCTGGCCATTGATATACCGATATAAACAATCCAATAGCTTGGATAAACGTTTTCCAATTTATAATTATGTAGAATATACTTGTATGTAAAGTAGACGATTAATGATATGTGCAGCAATACTGCAATAATCCAAATAACAAATGATAATGTTGTATTTATATTTAGCAGATATGTGCTAAACATCATCAAAGCCATTGAAAACGTACCGGACGTACTGGCTACTATAATATTATCAAACTCATCTCTAGTGGTTTCAGGATATAATACTACCTTCAACGTCAAGAGAATCAAAATGATAAATGCGAAAAATCCCAATACAATCTTGATGTTCGGCAGATAATTGTCAAAATGAGATCCGATGGAAAATAATGCCAGCATCAATCCACTAATTGCTATTGGGGTATTTTTAATCATGTTCATATTAATCGTTCATTTTCTTATTTAGGGGCGGTTATATAAACTTTTCTGATATGATTATTGAATATTTAAACCAAGAGTTGATTTAATCATAGGATATTGCATTTTAAGTAATTCATTTTATTATGGTGTAATTTTAGAACTCATCAATTACTTAATCTGATTACATCTTTCAATTGCCCGGGTTCGGATATTGTTTTCAATATATAATCATCATCTATAAGATCGTAATCCGCATAACCCCATGTCACTATAATACAGTCAATGCCCGCATTCTTTGCCGTTTTTATATCCGTAGGAGAATCTCCCACATAAACGACGTCTTTTTTATCTATTGAAGTTTTGTTTAATATTTGATTGATGCCATATGCATCCGGCTTTGATGGATTTGGCGGATTATGTCCCTGAATATCCAAAAATTTAATATTGTTTAAAAATTTTTTTACGTAGAATTCTATGGAAGGGGTATATCTATTTGAATTGATGGCTAATTGGATGTTATTGTCTTGTAAGTATGTTAAAATCTCTTCAATTCCATCAAACGGCAGGGTAATGTTATCCTCAAAATCCTTAACAATATCAAGATATGACTTTTTAACCGATTCAATATTATCCGGATTGGAATCAGACTGCAGTACATTGGAAATGACCTGATTAAGGTTTCCTCCGACTGCCAGTTTATAGTCATCCAATGTCAATTCCCTGAAACCGTTAGCTTTCAATGCCTGGTTCATGTTATGAACCAACTGTCCTATGGTGTTGAATAATGTACCGTCAAAGTCAAAGATAAATAATTTCTTCATAGTTTAAACCTGATTCTTATTAATAATTATTATATTGCAACTAATTATTAATTTTATTGTTTTAACAGAGACTTTATAATGATTTAATTTAATAATATTATGATATATCCATTATCTTTTTTAGGATAATCTGTAATAATTAATCACTATGATTGAGTGTAATACATAAATATTCCTTAAAATAAATATTATATCATAGAATAAATTTTTATTCTATTACAATTATAAAAAAAATATAAAAATAAAAATTCGGTGTTTTTATGATAAAGAAAATAGGAATTTTATTAGGAGTATTAGTACTACTATGTGCAGTATTTACCGTAGTAAGTGCTGATGATTCTGCAACGGCTAACGATGATAATACATTCATAGTTGGATTTGATGCGGAATTTCCTCCATATGGATATAAAGCAGATGACGGATCCTATACTGGATTTGATTTAGATCTAGCACAAGAAGTATGTAAAAGAAACAACTGGACTTTCAAAGCTCAACCAATCGATTGGGATGCAAAGGACAGTGAATTAAGTTCTGGAACAATTGACTGTATTTGGAACGGATTCAGTATTACTGATGAAAGAAAAGACAAATACACATGGTCAAAACCATACATTGACAACAAACAGGTTATTGTTGTTAAAGCTGATTCTGGAATTAATAATTTAGCAGACTTGAAAGACAAACAGGTCGAAACACAGAAAGAGTCATCAGCATTAAGTGCACTTCAAGGTGACAACAAAACAATCGCTGACACCTTCAAAGATTTAGTGCAGATTGCTGATTACAACACGGCTTTCAACGACTTACAGTCTGGTGCTTGTGATGCAGTAGCAATGGATTACAACACTGCTAAATACCAGGTAAAAGAACATGGAGCTGACCAATATAAAATCTTAGAAGAACAAATCACTTCTGAAGATTATGGAATCGGTTTCAAATTAGGTAATGATGCATTAAAAGACAAAGTACAAACTACTTTGGATGAAATGCAAAAAGATGGAACTGTTGCAAAATTAGCAGAAAAATACGCTGATTACGGAGTTCCTGAATCATTAATAACTGAATAATTTTTTAATATAATAGGCGAATAATATATGATATTAAGTACAGTTATATCCCAACTATGTGAAGGAATGGTAACTTCAATTGAGATATTCTTACTTACCCTATTATTCTCTATTCCTCTTGGTTTAGCTATTGCCGGAGGAAGGATGAGTAAATTTAAACCTCTTCAATGGTTAATGAAAATATATATTTCAATCATGAGAGG
>MUZY01000276.1 GCA_003266065.1 Methanosphaera sp. rholeuAM130 | reverse complement strand
TAGGAGTTAATGAATTTGTAGTAGGTTCTCCAATCGGTAAGGATAAAGTTGAATCATTGAAATTATTGGAAGATGTAATTAATTCATTTAATTAAAAGGTTGTTTACTATGCAGGTACAGGTTATAAATAGGCAGATAAGAGAGAATTCCCTGAAAAATCTTAAGAACAAGATGCAGAAGAAAAAGAATAAAAAGCCATTAGAGGCTTATGCAGCCAGTTGGGCAGGTGAAGATAGGTTATATGATTGTGTTGGATATACCATCTTCATAGTACTTCCGACATCCGGCTGTCAATGGGCTATAAAAAGTGGTGGATGTACCATGTGCAGCTATATAGCAGATTCACCACTATGTGACATTACCGAAGGTCAGCTTATAGAAATATTTGATAAAGAATGGAATAAGCAATTGGATAAGTGTGATTTTGAAAATATTGAAAATGTTGCAGTCAAACTGTTCGTATCTGGAAGTTTCCTGAATACAAATGAAATACCAAGAAATGTTCAGGAACACATCTTCAATATTTTTAACAAATACGATAATATAAAAGAGGTAATTGTCGAATCAAAGCCTGAATTCATCGACGAAGATTCACTTAAATCATTGGCATCACTAATTCCCAACAAAATATTTGAGATTGGTATAGGTCTTGAGACATCAAATGAGGATACTCGTCTAAATAAGATAAATAAGGGAATAACAAATGATGCATTTGAAAAATCAGTCAAGTTGATAAACAGCATATCCGAATATGACATACGTCCAAAGGCATACCTGCTTGTAAAGCCAATATTATTATCCGAAAAGGATGCAATTGCCGAATCAATAGACTCAGCGTATTATGCAAAGGAAATTGGCATAAAAAGAATTGCATATTGTCCTGCAACAGTACATACGGGAACATTGATGGAGGCATTATTCAAAAGAGGATCATATAATCCACCATGGATTTGGACTACAATAGAAATAATCAAGGAAGTAAGAAAGAATGTTGACATTCCAATGATTATGGATACGGCTGGTTTCGGTACAAGACGAGGACCATTCAACTGTAAAAAATGCAATTCAAAACTTAAAAATCTAATCATAGAATCAAACTTGAAACAGGAAATACCAGAAGAGCTGGAAAAGTATACATGTGAATGTAAGGATCGGTGGCTTGCAGATTTGGAATTCTCTGAATTACTGGAATCCACGACAAATCCAAAGACATAAATAAAAATAGCAAATAATAAGTTCTAAGGATACTTTAGAATCTAAAAATCAGTCTTTTTTTTAAAAAAATAATATTAGGTTATTTAACCTAATATTGCTTTCATATCATCTTCAGGGTTTGAAATTAACTTTAAGTCAAAGTTTTCAACTAAAACATTTAGTATTGTTTCATCTACCCATGCCGGAAGTACCGGACCAATGTGGATGTTGGTTAAACCTAATGCCAATAGGCTCCAAAGGATTGATACAGCCTTCTGTTCCATCCAGCTTAATACAAATGTCACAGGCAATTCATTTAGTTCCATGTCGAATAATTCTGTCAGTGCCGTTAATATTTCTGCTCCTACGATGGCATCGTTACATTGACCTAAATCAATGTGTCTAGGGATTCCTTCAATGTCACCAAGGTCAAGATCATTGAATCTATATTTTCCACATCCTACGGATAGGATAATTGTGTCTTCAGGTAATTGTTTTGCAAAGTCAGTATAGTATGACATTTTTGGATTTGGCAAGTCACATCCACCCATAACGAAGAACTGTTTGATTTTTCCGGCCAATACCAATTCCTTAATTTTATCTGCCAGTCCCAATACAACGTCTCTTCCAAATCCTGTGGTGTATGTTGTTTTTTCTTCATCTTCTAGTTCAGGTAATTCTAATGCTTGTTCTATTATCTGTGAGAAGTCATAATCATCGATGTGTGGAGTATCTGGTAGTTGTGCAATTCCTGAGGTGTATATTCTGTCTTTGTAACTGTCAAGTGGTATTAATCCACAGTTGGTTGTGACAAGTATTGGTATGTTGTATTTTGCAAAGATTTGTTTCTGGTCAAACCATGGTCCGCCTAATTGTCCTTTAAGGTGTTCATATTTTTTAAGTTCAGGATATCCATGGGCTATCAGCATTTCACTATGGGTGTAGATGTTTATTCCTTTGCCTTCTGTCTGTTTTAACAATTCTTCCAGTACTTTTAAGTCATGGCCTGTGACTAATATTGCATGTCCTTTGCTTGCTCCTTTTTCAACAACTGCCGGTTCTACTTCACCATAATTTTCTCTGTGTGCTTCTTTTAGGCCAGCCATTGCTTTAATATTTATATTACCTGCTTCTATTGCCATGTCAATAAAGCTTTGTATGTCAAAGTTTACATTGGTTAATGTTGAGTATAATGCTTTTGTCATGAACGCATCAATTTCATCATCCTTTTTGCCAAACTCTTCCATCTGATATTTGTATGCTGCTATACCTTTAAGTGCAAAGATAAGGTTATCCTGTAGTCTTGCAAGGGTCTCGTTTTTTCCACATACTCCTGTCTTTGTACATCCTTCTGCATTCACTGTCTGTGAACATTGATAACAAAACATTTCATTATTCATATTATATCACCTATTATTTTCTTGATATTATATATCCTTTATAATATAATATAAACTTATGTCACTATGTTGGTGAAATAGGAACATTTATATTCTATCACGATATAACTATAATAATAATTAAGTTATTGGTGAGATGTATGAATGAGAATTACTTGGAAATTCTTAAAAAAATCGGATTAACCGACTATGAATCAAGAACATATCTTGCATTAATATCACTGGTATCTGCAAAAGCCGATCAAATAAGTAAAAAATCAGGTGTTCCACGCTCAAAGATATATCCGGTACTTGAAAAACTGGAGAAAAAAGAATTAATTACAATCAAACAGGGAAGACCCTTAATATACACGGTAATAAATCCTCAAGAATCCATAGACAATTACAGGAAAAATATGATAAGAGACTTAGAAACAATAGAGGATAACCTGACAAAGATATATGAAAGCAAATTGCCACAGATAAATATGCCAGTAATATCAATAGAAGATAAGAATAAGATAATAAAAAAACAAAATGAACTATTAAAACGCTCACGAAAGACATTATATATAAGATTGGGATTTATATTGCCTGAAGAGACAGAAACAATTAAAAAATTAATAATCAAAGCATTAAACAATAATGTAAAAGTAAAAATATTGGCAGTAAGGGAATTTAAGATAGATAATCTGACGATAAGCATAGAAGAATTATTCTCTGATGTGAATGTGGAAATAAAATATGTGGATTTACCTGCTGCACATCTGATAATTAAAGACTTCAATGAAATGTTATTGGTATTTGCAGAAAACTCTGGAAAATCAATACAAAATGCTAATATGGTAGGATTATACAATACATATTCTCTAATCATATCAAACTACGCATCGGCATTTAATAAGAAATGGTCAAAGGTAAAGAATTAATCACAATATCCTTTTTTGAACAATCTTATTTCCATTTTCAACTCCTATCTCCTTAGCAATCGCATTGCATTTTGCAGTAAGAAGAAAATATACAGGACTTTTAATGTGCATCTCGGTTAAACCCTCATAATTTCCCATACCCTTGCTTATAATAAGGTCTACCTCATCAAGCAATGCATGTAATTTGTCGGATATATAATCATTCACCACACCAACAGAGCGAGAACCGGTGGTCATTAACGTGGCATATTCATCAATATTCAAATCTTTAGCATCTTCCAGCAGTGCATCATTTAAGATAGGACCATCCTTTAATGCGAGGATAATATTTAAATCATAATCTTCTTTAATCTTTTTGATTAATAACTTGTCAAATACAATTTCCCCACCATTATCTGCCAGATATAAAATATTCTCAGCATTCTTCAAATCATTCTCCAAGATATTTATATCATTTATCACAGGCTCTTCAATAATTTTTTCTCTAATCAATTGTTCAATATCAGTATTTTCATCCAATGCACCAAAATCTATAATATTGCCTGCAACTGCAATTTTAACATAATTTTCAAAGCTAGGATTATCTTCTATAATATCCTCTGCTATTGGTTTAAGCTTTAATGCTATTTCATTTCCTTCTTCTCTAAGATTTTTATACGGATCGTCATTTCCAGTTTCTCTCATAATCAAATGATGTAAATCCGTACCTAACCGGTTTGAATTAACATCTTTTTCAAAATTCTCGTCGAGAAATTCCAGTACCTTTAGTGTTGCCTTCATCCTTATTTCATCAGATTCTGTTGCATGTTCTATAGCCTCACGGGACTGTCTTAGCATGCAAGAGGCACATTCATAACTAACCTTCAATATATCATTTCCTTAATGCATTTTATCTATTCTAATATTATATTTGTATCTTTATATGCTTATTGATTTTCTATTGATTTGACTGTCATCAATTACATCAACAATGAAAAAATATTATCAAAAAAATATAAGTATTTCAAAAATGATATCTATTAGTATAATATAATATGATTTTAAACTTTCAACTTCGATTAAATAATTTATGTATACTATGGGGATCATAAAATTGCAAGATAGTTTCCAAGATAAATGTGGAATTGTAGGTATATATTC
>MUZY01000153.1:1699-1905 GCA_003266065.1 Methanosphaera sp. rholeuAM130 | reverse complement strand
GGTTATAATCCTATCCAGTTGATATATCAGCATCCCGAAAAGGTTATGAATCCCCGTTGGAAGATGAAGGACGTACTTGAGGAATCCTGGATGCCCGACGATAAGATACTTGATGAATTCGGTATCAAGAGGGAATGGTTTAAAAGGTATCCTTCGGAATTATCCGGTGGAGAACTTCAGCGTTTCAGCATATTGAGGGCATTGAA
>MUZY01000153.1:855-1625 GCA_003266065.1 Methanosphaera sp. rholeuAM130 | reverse complement strand
GTACTTGTAGTCAGTCACGACAAGAGGTTATTGAATAGAATATGTGATAAAATAGTTTATTTGGCGGATATTACAGATTAAGGTTCTTTAACCTTTCATACTATTTTTTTTTAGAATTGCCTTTTTCAACTCCATGTTAATGGTTGAAGCTTCTACCCCTTTTTCAAAATGAGCTTTCCACACTTAGTTCTTATGTAATCAAAAGGCTTTTATCCTAAAGGGGTTTTTCAATCAGATAATCGTAAAAGTACACTTTTCATGATAGAATAGGAGGTTACGAGTCATTACTTTAAAAACAGTCAACGTAAAGCTAAAAAATAAATGGAATCAGGATTCTATTATGTCTTCGGCTTCATTTAGGGAGGTGAGCTTATATACGTTTTCAGTCAATACCTTTTCCATGTGTATAGTTCCCATGGCATCATGCGTGTCGTCGACTATCTCATATTCCTGGCTTAACCAGAATGATAAGGCACCGTAGCTGTCCTTTTGTGTGTGCAGATAGATTTCATTGTATTCATTTTCTCTGCAGAACTCCTCTATCCTTCTGAGTAATCTTGTAGCTATCTTGTTATGCCTGTATTCTTTTTTGACAAACAATCGGTATATGCTTGCGGTACTGTTGAGGTTGTAATTCCTGTTTTTTATGTTGTCCTTTCTGTCATAGCCCCTTACGGCGGCAGTTGCTATCAGTTGATTGGTATCCTTATCGATTGCAATGAAGAGACTGTTTTTTGATGGACTTATATAGTAGTTGTTCAAGTCCTTGA
>MUZY01000153.1:0-795 GCA_003266065.1 Methanosphaera sp. rholeuAM130 | reverse complement strand
TTATTACTTTTTCCTTAATTTAACACACAAATGTATTACTCTTATAATATATATTAATACATCTAGTTATGTCTACGTTAATATAAATACTTTATTTGGTATTACAAATGGGCTATAAAAGCACTTAAAAGTATTAATAATCTATTGTCACATATACCATTTTTTTTGAGCGACTATCCGAAGGGGTAAATCTAAATACAAATTACGACATATATAATAACATAAAATTTTTCATTTAATAGGAAGTGTTTAAGCAATGAATATATTAGTAGTAGGTAGTGGAGCAAGGGAACATGCAATAGCAAAGACCCTTGCCAAAACTGCAGATGTATTTACGTATATGGGACGTAAAAATCCGGGACTTGCAGGATTGTCAAAAGAATATGAAGTGGCAGACGAGTCTGACTTCGAAAACATCATTAAATTTGCACAGGACAACGATATTGAAATAGCTTTCATAGGACCTGAAGCACCCCTTGAAAAGGGTATAGTCGATGAATTGGAGAAAGTCGGAATCAAGTCCGTCGGACCATGTAAGGCCGCAGCACAAATCGAAACAAACAAGGCATTCATGAGAAAACTTTTTGAAGACTATGATATACCCGGTTCAATAAAATATGGAACATTTTACACGCTCGATGAAGCATATGAATTTATCGATAATTTTAACGAACCTGTTGTAGTAAAACCTATCGGATTAACAGGTGGAAAAGGAGTTAAAATTGTAGGTGACCAGTTGGAAGATAACAGCGAAGCAAAGGAATATGTCAAAGAAATATTCGAACAAAAAATGGG
>MUZY01000037.1 GCA_003266065.1 Methanosphaera sp. rholeuAM130 | reverse complement strand
GTTCATTTTCGTGGACAGGTATACCTTGTCCCGGTAGCCGAGTTCATCAATTATTTCACCCACTGCCCTTTCATTTGAACCTGAACCGTTTCCGTAAAGGTATGCCGTGTCTATATAGTTTATTCCATTGTCTATTGCATATTTAAACTGTTCACGGGCCAATTCCATATCTACATTCGTACCGTTTGTCTTCAGTCTCATTGCCCCAAAGCCTAACAGTGATATTTCCTCACCATTTCTTGGACTAACTCTATACTCCATTTCAATACAACTCTTAAATAAAAAATGTATCATTCTATAAATTCATTGACTTTCGATTCATATGCATCATTTTTGACATCAATGGTCTTTAGTGTCATGGTTTTTGATGCATTGAATCCAACGTATTCCTCTATCTGATTGATTGTTGACTCGAATCCACTGCTTCCGGCGGTAACGAATATTTTAATATCATTGAATTTACCCTTGTTCTTATCTATGTATGATATCAGTGGATTTGCTGCTTTTGATGCCCATACAGGTACACCAAATATTACTTCATCATAATCTACCGGGTCATAGGTCAAATCTTCAAGTTCAACTATTTTTGCAGCGATGGCATCCTTTATACCACGTGCATATCCTATTTTGCTGTTGTAGTTGACTTTAGGTATTATCTGTTCAATATCACAGTCAAGTTTTTCTGCAATATATTCTGCAACTTTTTTTGTAATGTTTGTTCTTGAGTAATAAACGATGAGCGTTTTCATAATAATCCTTCCGTTTTATTTTATAGTATATATACTTTTGTGATTTTTACTATTACTAGTTATGTATGGTATACGCCATACTTTTGCAAATATGATTGAAAATCATTTAAAAATTATAAAAAAAAGTTGATTAAGAATTAATAATATGATTTTGGGGGAAGTTTAGTAGGAACAGTATATTATGGCTGATCCTGTTCCCTGTGACAGTCTGATAAAGGAATTGTTCTTGACTTTTGTAGCCGTTGAATGAGGTACTTTCTTATCATCAATGTATGTTCCGCTGATGCTGTTTTCATCAATCATGTACCACTGATTGTCCTTGTGGTATATTTTTATATGTGGCTTGTCTATCGTGGATACCTTTTTGTATGTATTGTCCAGCAGTATGGTAAATGTCAGCAGTTCGTTTTTATTGTATTTGGATTTTCTTCCAATGAATACGGTTTCATCCTGATGTATTTTATAGCTTTTTCCCTTATCTTTTCCGTTGAATACCGTTAATATGCAGTGCTTTCCATCAATGTATTCCTCATTCGAATTGAACAGTGTGTTGAGTTTCATCAATTCATCTGTTAAAAAGCTTATTTCAAGAAGTATTTCCTCAAATGCATCATCTTTCAGGTTATATCCCTTAACGCTTCTTTTTCCAATCTTGTTCGGTACTTCCCTTTTAATGGTTTTTTCTTCTACCAGATTGGCATCAACCAGTCGTCTTAGGTGCTGACCGAGCATTTGTGGGGTAATGTTTATCTTGTATTTCTCCAGTAGTATTGTGTTTATTTCTCTGGAATACAGCTGATTTTGAGTATCCGGTTTGTCCTGAACTTTTCTGAGTATTTCAAGTATGGCATATCTTACGTTGTTGTTTACTGCTGATAGCTTCAGTTGCTTGCTGTTGTCTTTAAATAGTTCATTTAATATTTCATGGTTGTTTGTTATATTATTCATTTTATTCACTTTATTTATTTTTATCCCATGTTGATTTGATTAATCTTTTTAATGTCTTCGGTGTCGTATTTCTTGGTTATACTATATGATTCTGGGTTATTAAGTAGTTTTTCAAAGCAGAATACAGCTTCTTTGAATCTTTTAATCCTCAGTAGTACCAATGATTTGTTGAATAATGCATAGTGATAATTTTCATCTATTCTTAGACATTTGTCGAAGTATTTTATTGACTGATTGCATTTGTTTTGATTAAATAGGATGATTGCCTTGTAGTTTAATGTATCAATATCCTGATTATCAATTTTGAGAACTCTGTTAAAATAAGTTAACGCTTCATAGGGGTTTGCTTCAAGAAGCAGCTTCTGGAGTCCTTCAATACGTAGTCGTGATATCTGTGTATCATCATATTCCGGCCGTTTGAATAGGAATTTATTCTCGATTATAATGTTTATTTCATGTATAAGTGAGTCAAGGTATTGGCTTGCATTTTCATCTTTTTGAATGGCTGATTCATAGCATTCCAGACTATCCCAGTATTTGTTTTCCTTTTTATACTCTAATCCCTTCTTTATCAGAAGGTTTACTTCCTTGTTAAATAGTGTTAATTCGGAGTTATCATCTTCAAGGTCAATGCAATCGAATACCTCATTTTTCAGTATGCATGTTATGTTTTTCATGCGTGGATTTAATTTATTTGTCTGGTTGAAGAAGTTCAATGCACTTTCATAGTCCTGCCTTTTCTTTGCTATGATTCCCTTGTTGATAAGTGCCGTTGGGGTTGGTTTGATTTCAATTGATTTGTCAAATATTTCTTCAGCTTCGTTTATCTGATTTAACTTCATATATGCTGATGCTTTTCCATTCATTGCTTCAACGTTTTTGGAATTATTTTCTAGAATTTCATCAAAGTTTGCCAGTGATTTTTCTGGGTTTATTTGAATTATATCGAATGCTTTCTCGAGTTGGCTGTTTGTATCTGTCATTTTTATCCCATGATTTAATGAATCGATTCTGATTAATTGGAAAAAGGAATGATATGTAGTTGTGTTCAATATTTTTTTTATTCTTTCATATGATTTCAATGTTTTATATATAAATATTTAATTTATCGTTATTAATCATTATTAATTATAGATAATTATAGTATAAATAGTTATTAAATAACTTAAAGTAATCTATTGTAAAGTAAATACTTTATACAAGAATAAAAATATAATAGTTTCGATTGATAAAAATTATTAATAACAGATAAGATTATTTTTTCATAAAAATTCGGATTTGTGAATCAATAAAAGTTAATCAGAATCATTCAACAGGTTATCATATGGAAAACAAGAACGTAGAGATAATGAGGGGAAATCCCGAGTATGCAGTAAAGAAACTGGCAATACCCATAATGATATCAATGCTGCTTACGGCATCATACAATATAATCGATGGAATATGGGTGGCAGGACTAGGACAGGCGGCAATAGCTGGTATAGGATTCGTCACGCCAATATTCATGATACTCAATGGGGTAAGCGTAGGATTGGGAAGCGGAGCAACAAGCAGCATCAGCCGTTTTGTAGGTGCAAAAAATCACGAAGGAGCAACCCAGTCGGCAGAACACGCACTCTNNAAGGAGGCACTTAAATATTCCACGCCACTGTTTATGGGACTTTTCGGATTCATGTTCGCAAACGGTGCAAGCGGCATACTACGTGGAGAAGGTGACATGACAAGGGCTATGTATGCAGTCATCGTATCGGTGATATTCAATGCAATACTTGACCCGATATTCATATACGTGCTGTCCATGGGTTCAGCCGGAGCAAGTCTGGCAACGATAGTAAGTTCCATAGCATCAGCTCTTGTAATCATGTACTGGATAGTCGTAAAGAAGGATACCTATGTCGAGGTGGATTTGAAGAATTTCAAGTACGACTCCCATATAGTCAAGGATATACTGAAGGTGGGTCTTCCCGCATCGATGGACATGTTCGTCATGTCAATAGCCATGAGCCTCTATCTGGTATTCATCTCTAGCATAGCCGGTGAATACGGTATAGCAGCATTCAGTTCAGGTCAAAGGTTATACCTATTTGCAATAATGCCGCTTACGGCAATAGGAAGTGCGGTAGCTGCAGTAAGTGGTAGTGCATATGGAGCCAGAAACGCTGATTATCTCTCACGTTCACATCTATACGGCGTCAAATTCGGCATAGCATTCGGAACCGTTGTAACGTTAATACTGGTATTGTTTGCACCGCAGCTGGCAATGCTTTTTGCATACACGCCAGAAACCAGTGCATTGGTACCGGAGATTACAAGATTTCTCCAGGTGGCAAGCCTCTGCCTGCCGCTTACGGCAATGGGAATGTCATCCTCATTCTTCTATCAGGGAATAGGAAAGGGTGCCTTCAGCCTTATGTGGACCATCATAAGAGAGGTAATATTTACGGTAGGATGCACATACCTATTGGGAATAGTATTGAACATGGGATTATTGGGAATATGGATGGGACTTGCCATAGGCCGTGTACTGGCCAGTATACTAAACTTTACCTATGCAAGGTATACCATTCGTAAATTAAAAGTGGAATTGGCTGAAGGTTAATCCTCCCTTAACAACTTTTTATAGTATGTATTCGTCTGGTATAATGCTCCCACGGGATTATGTGCAAGTACACGATCCTTAGTTACGAGGGTGGTGACTAAACTCTTTGAATATTTGTAGAAGAGGCTGTCATGTCCGACGCATAAACCAACGACAACGTTCAAATCAGTATCTTCATTGTTAAGAACTTTTGCCTGCAGAATGGGGTTGCACATGATATTACCCGTCACTTTCGTTTTTTCAACATCGATATCAGTTATATCCGTCTTTTTCATGGCACCAATCTTACAGACTGCAGCGTAAACTTCAAATCCGTTTTTTCTAAGAATCTTTGCAAAAACTCTGCTTTCATCTATTAATCCTACACAGGTTGCTATACCAATTTTTTTGAACTTCAATCTTTTTGCAAATTCAATTATCTCCTCTACTCGGGTATATCGGCAGTAGAAATCAGATTCAATCTCTGCGGATATGCGGGATATTTCCCCGTTGTTTTCTTCATGATAAATTTTTAATAGTTCGTTCATATCTTCGTCGGTCAGGTCTTTGGTGGGACAGAATTCAGGGTATTCGCTGTTTTGTCTTTGGCAGTTGATTATTCCACAATCGGTACATGTATACTTATTATCCATAACTATAATCTCCTTGATTTATTAATTAACAATACAGTAAAATATAATCTATAAGAGTTTTATATTATTAAGAATTAATTAATATTACTATAAGTCTAAATATTATCTTTGATAAAGATAGTACTATAATAGATTAAGTCGCTTGATACCATGGCAAACAAATATATGAACGCTCAAAACAAACACCTGATGGGTGAATTGAAGAACGTTATTCTGTTGATATTGACGGTTATTGATTTGATATTCATCTTTTTATCAATTGCCTATTCATTTGAGTTCAGAATAGATAACTTCTTTGCCGATTATGATTTGCTGGTATGCGTATTGCTGTTTATTGATTTGGCATATGAATATTATACGTCCGGCAGATCCATTAAGCAGTTTCTCATAGACGATAAGAATATCTTCTCATTAATATCAATAATTCCATTTGACATTATCTTCAGATACTTTGCAGTATTCAGACTCTTCCGTTTCATTAAGATATTCAAGGTGATAAGGGTATATAACGTAGTGAATGATATTGATTCACTGATATACTTTATTCAAAATCATCTCTTCAAGCTATTGTTTATTGTATTGATTATATATATGGCGGTATCATCAGCATTATTAATGATATTGGATACTTCCTTTAAAACATTCGGCGATGCACTTTGGTTTATAATAATTACAACAACCACTGTAGGTTATGGTGATTTAACGCCTTCATCGGTTGCAGGTAAATATCTGACAATTCTCACGATTGTTATAGGAATATTGTTTGTTGCAATATTTACAGCATATTTATCCGCTATCTACAATGAAAAGACGGAAGAGGAAACAAGAAAGACCGTACTGGAAAATGCAATACTTATAGAGGAGAACAATCAGCTATTAAGGGAACAGTTATACCTTATTAATGACAGGATAACTGCACTAGAGGAAGAAAATCAGGAACTGAAGGAACTATTACGGGATGAATATATAAAGGAAAGGAAATAAAATTCTTCCTTTTTCATAAACCACCTTTTTTTTATTAATTAATGATTAGTTGATATTATGCACTACGTTAACGTTAAGTCGATTCTATCTAAGAACAATGGAATGAATCTCTACCGCGGATGTACACATGGATGTATATACTGTGATTCCAGAAGCAACGTCTACAATATGAATCATGACTTTGAAGATGTCGAGGTCAAGGAAAATTCACTGGAATTACTTAAGAAGGCCTTGAAGAATAAGAAAGAGAAAGTAATGGTGGGATCAGGTTCAATGAGTGATCCATACATGGACCTTGAAGACGAATTGAATTATACTCGAAGAGCCATGGAGTTGGTATACAAATATTCCCATGGATTTACCTGTATTACAAAGTCCGACCTGATATTGAGGGACTTGGACTTGCTCAAAAAAATCAATGAAAAATCCAAGGCAGTTGTCCAGATGACACTTACATGTATGGACGATGATATTAGCAGGATTATAGAGCCAAACGTATGCACTACTAGAAGACGTTTGGATGTTCTTAGAGTTTTAAAGGAAAACAATATACCTATCGTAGTGTGGCTTGCGCCGGTACTGCCATATATAACTGATAGCTATGATAATATAAATTCATTATTGGACGAATGCATAGACCTTGAAGTTGAGGGTATAATCTGCTTTGGCATGGGCATGACATTGCGTGATGGAAACAGGGAATACTATTATGGAAAATTGGATGAACACTTCCCGGGACTAAAGCAGAGGTATATAAGAGAATTCGGTAATAGTTACGCTATTTCAAGTCCTAATAATAGGGATTTGATGAAACT
>MUZY01000094.1 GCA_003266065.1 Methanosphaera sp. rholeuAM130 | reverse complement strand
AAGATGATGATCCTACCTCATTCAACAGACAACCTAACTTTACAATGCCATCTCATCATCCTGTACTTGATATGGACTTGTCCGATAGGGAGTTTGAAGTGCTTAAGAATGCATATGAAGTACAGCCTTCTGATTATAAGGAGCTGATATCTCTTAAGGGGATGGGTCCAAAGAAGATTAGGGCATTGGCGTTAATCAGTGACTTGGTCTATGGTAAGAAGGCCAGCTGGGAAGATCCGGTAAAGTACAGCTTTGCTCATGGTGGAAAAGACGGATTTCCATATCCCGTTGACCGTGAAGTATATGACCATTCAATTCAGACGATTAAGGATTCATTGGATCAGGCAAAGCTTGATAATAAGGAGAAACATGATGCGATAAAAAGGTTAACAAAGTATATCAATTAAATTAACGATAAATAATTATTGGAAAAATAAAATACTTAAAAAAAGGTGATGGATATGGATTGTATAGAAGCACTTAAAACTAGACGCAGTGTTAAGAAATTCACTGACAAACAGGTTAATGATGATGATTTGAAGATGATACTGGAAGCCGCATGTAATGCTCCCAGCGGTATGGGATTGCAGTCACCTAAAATACTGGTGATTCAAAGGAAGGATATCATTGAAAGATTTTCCAAATGGAATCTGTCGTATTATCCTGATGAAATTAAGGAAAAGTTACCGGACGATTTTGATCCATTCTATAACGCTCCGACTTTACTTATAGTACTTGCCGATAAGAATATTCCGACTTGCATTGAAGATGCCTCACTTACTATTGGAAATATATTGAATGCTGCCAGCAGCTTGGACATAGGCTCTTGCTGGATTCACAGAGCACGTGAAGAATTCGATTCAATACAGGCAAAAGAATTGCTTAAGGTTTGGGGTTTGTCTGATGATTACATTGGCGTGGGACATGTAGTGCTGGGTTATCCGGCCGATGATTATGAATTCGGCAAAAAGAAGATAAAGGAGGATTATGTGGTTTATGTTGATGAGTTACTGTAATTTTTTATAATTATCTTTTTTATTTTTGGGCATGTTAATTCGAGGGGTAATATCCATAAGTTATTTTTTCATTTATTCTATGAAAATTTCGATTTAAGTTTCCACGTGGTCGACGATTCAACTTCCTTCTTGAAGTCATTTAATTCGTGGTTTTCAGATTCAAGTTCTTCTATCCGATTATTTAGTTCTTCTATTTTTTCTTTCAGTTTTTTGATTTCGTATTCGTAGTCTTCATTTTGGAATATTATCTGTCCTAATTCCATGGTCATTTTCTTATAGTCATTTGTCTTGATGTCCAGTTCCTCTTGGATTATTTTATTATTGCCTTCTAACTCTTTTATTCTATTTTCCAGTTTTTCTATTTCTTCTTGTGTCATGGTATTATATTTGTCTTTTCACAGCTATCTATTTTTTATGCCCATCAGATTTTTAGGTATACCTAAAAATATATAAGGCATTAATCATAAATTTATCCATATGGCCAATTTCGAATATTCATTTATTCTGCTTTAATGTAATCAATAAACGTAAATTTCAATCAATATAACTAATGAATATTCTATTGTCAAACAATTTTGATTTTAGAAAAGGATTTCCATAGCAAACAATTAAGGAGGTAAAAAATATGTCAAAAATAATAGAATTCCAAAATGTAACCAAGGAATACATAACAGGAACTAATGTCCTGAAGGCCGCAAACAATCTGAATTTCACCATAGACAAGGGAGAATTTGTAGTAATCCTTGGACCGTCCGGAAGCGGAAAATCAACTCTTTTAAACTTACTGGGGGGACTGGACAAATTAACAATCGGAAAGATAACCGTCGACAACGAGGAAATATCCGGCTACAATGAAATGCAGCTAACCCAGTATAGGGCAGACAAGGTGGGATTTATCTTCCAATTCTACAATCTAATACCTAATCTTACTGCGATAGAAAACATTGAACTGATAAATGATGTAATCGGCGATAAAATTGATGGAATGAAATACCTCAAACAGGTTGACCTGGCCGAACACGCACACCAATTCCCATCGGAGCTATCCGGTGGAGAACAGCAGAGGGTATCCATAGCAAGGGCGATATCAAAACGGCCGGCATTACTTTTGTGTGATGAACCAACGGGAGCACTTGACTCCAAAACGGGATACAATATAATAAACATCCTGTTAAACTTGGCACATGAACATGAAACGACGGTAATAATAGTAACGCACAATACTCAGCTATCATATCTTGCCGACAAAATCATACACCTGAAAAACGGCAGGATAGAAGATATCGAGATAAATCAAAACCCACTCTTCATAGACCAGATAGAATGGTGATTCAAATGTTAGTCAAGAAGATGCTAAGGGACATGAGGGAACATAAGATGCAATTTATTGCAATATTCCTGATGTCATTTCTGACGCTCATGATTTATGCAGGAGTAGGTGCAGAATATACGGGAATCCAGCAGACTGTTGATGCCTTCTATGAAGACACCAACATGGCGGATATATGGGTATACTCCAATAACATAAACAATGACACATTCGATAAAATTAAAAGCATGGATTCAACGTTGGATGCTGAACGTCAACTGGTCATGGATACAACGGCAAATTTGGAATCCGATCCATCTGTAAAACTGCACTTTATAGAATCAAATAGGATAGCCAAATATTATCCCGTCGATGCAAACGATATTGATTTGAGTGACAAGGAGGGAATTTGGGTCGATAAAAAGTTTGCTGATGCACATAAACTGAAAGTGGGAGATAACATAACCCTCAAATACAATGGAATAACCATAGAAAAGACAATTCGAGGACTGGGATATTCTCCGGAATACGTATATCAACAGGCTGATGAAAGTATCGTACCGGACTCCAAATTGCAGGGATTTGCATATGTTTCATACAAGGCATTTCCCGGGGAGAATGTTCCCTATTCAACTGTATTGGTGAAGACCGATGATACGGCAGACGTGTATCAGCAAAAATTCGATGACAGGGTAAATCTAAGCAATTATACAGTACTTCCATTCAAAGACCATAGTAGCGTAATTCAATTCCAATCGGAAATAGATCAACATAAAATGCTTGGAAGCATGTTTCCGGTAATATTTGTAGTGGTAGCAATATTGACACTGATTACGACCATGACCCGAATAGTTTCACATCAAAGAACACAGATAGGCACATTGAAGGCATTGGGATTTACGGATAAGTCGTTAATCCTGCATTATATCTCATACGGATTTTACCTGACTGTAATCGGAAGCATACTCGGATTAATAATTGGCGTAAATAGTTTACCGTATCTGTTTTTCCCGTCAATGAGTTCTTTTTACACTCTTCCCGTCTGGAAGTCCGGATTTGACTTGTCATTTGCGTACGTTGCAATACTGCTAATAATGGTAGCAGTGGCATTTACATACTTGTCTACTAAGAATATCGTAAGGGAAACTCCTGCACAGGCACTTGAACCTAAGGCACCAAAGGTATCGGGCAATTCAATACTGGAGAGGACAAGGGTATGGTCTAAACTCGGATTCAATGCCAGATGGAATATACGTGACATAAAAAGAAACAAGATAAGATCCCTTGTAACGATTGTCAGCGTTATGGGATGTACTATACTCCTGATATCGGCATTCGGAATGTCGGACGGTATGAGTGACTTGAAGACTTGGCAGTACGGCACTATAAACCATTACGATAATCAATTGATAATTGATGACAATGCGACCATAGCACAAATTGATGATGTTGCAGCTAAGGTAAATGGTACCAAGGTCATGACAAAACCTATAGAGGTAAAGGTAAACGATATTAAAAAGACAGTCAATGTGAACGTCTATAATGAAAGTGAGCTGATAACGCCTACCGATGAAAATATGCATCAAATTAAATTGCCCAGTGATGGCGTAACGTTAACCAGAAAGACCGCAGAACTTTTGGGAGTAGATGAAGGTGACAGCATCCAATGGCATTTGTACGGCGAAGATAAGTGGATTAATTCTACCATAGACGAGATTAATGCAGATCCATCCAATCAGGGAATAACTCTCAGTCAGGATAAGCTGGAGGAGTTTGGATATAACTTCACCCCATCAATGATTGTAACCAATAATGAGGTCAATGATAGTTATGATGGTATTTCATCCATATTTACTATTGGACAGTTGCAGAATAGTTGGGATGATATGATGGAGTCGGGTAACCTGTTGATTGCAGTTTTACTCGTCTTCGCACTTCTGTTGTCATTGGTGATGCTATACAGTCTGGGAGTATTGTCATTTACGGAGGTTGAAATAGACTTGGCTACTCTTAAGGTAATTGGATTTAAAAGTAATGTTATTCGTCGATTGTTTTTAACTCAACAGGTAACTTTGGCAATCGTAGGGTTTATAATAGGAGTTCCTTTGGGTTACGGTGTATTGAGGGTTATGATGGATTCATCAGGTGATACATTCTATTATCCGGTTCATTACAAGCCGTTAACTATTATAATAAGCTTTGTATGTGTAATCGCTTTGACGGTTATAGTCAATTTGTTGTTGAGTCGTAAGATTAAGCAAATCGACATGGTGGAGTCGCTCAAAAAAACAAGGGAATAATTTTTTCCATTATTCTTTTTTATTTTGGAATAATGACAAATGGCTTTTTTGATTATTTTCTATTCGACAATATCTCTTTATTATAATCAATTACTCACATATTCTATTTTTTTCAGTTCTAATGTTTATAGCATTTTTTTAATCATGAATAATAATGATAAAACTTATTATATATTTGAAATATAATATCTAATTGTTTAATTAAAGATAATTAAACACAATTAATTAAATTGTTAAAAACTTATAAAACCTAAAATTGTATTGGTTTTTTTAGGAGAATAAACCAATACGTCTAAAGTATCTCGGAATAATTAATTTTATTTCGAATTATATCCTATGGTGTTTAATAAAGAGTTTTTTCTCTTTATTATTCATTTCGACGGCATCTATTTTTTTTGATTGAATTTTTTCATTCCCAAAATATATGTATTACTTATTATATATATTATTATTACAATTATTATGATTAACGAAGATACATTAAAATTTTTCATTAAGGACTTTGAGGAATTAATAGAAAAAGAAAAAAGAAACAATAAGGCACTACGCGGTAGAATAATTGATATTAATGATAATATAATCAAAGTATCATTATATAAACCCTCCAAAATATCACCCAATACAACGGTTGAAATAAACAAGATACAGGGAACCATACTTAAAAACAATAACAAGAATCTGGAAATAGAATTGAATAAAAAATCCTCCTTCTATAAAAATCAGGAAATGAAAATCAACAATCTCCAGAATGATATAATAATCCTAAAGCTGGAAAATCTTCTAACGTCTATCAAGGATGATAAGCTAAACCATCAGAACGTCGAAGTGCTGGAAGCCCTGATTGACAGCTACTATAACGGTTATAACGACAAGACCAATAAGGTAACTTCATTAAACGAAAGACAGCAGATGGCGTTAGACCGTTCAATATCCGCCAATAAATTCCATATCATTAAAGGACCTCCCGGTACGGGAAAAACCCATTCGATAGTGGAGATTATAAAATATTTCTATAGGAACAATTACAGAATCCTCATTA
>MUZY01000172.1 GCA_003266065.1 Methanosphaera sp. rholeuAM130 | reverse complement strand
GTCTGGTGGAACCCGATAAGGTTACTGACGAATATCTTAAAAACAGGACTGACAAGGCCTACACCAAATTCACTACAGACAGTGATGCAAGCAGTTTGGAGGTTATGGATATTGATGTGAGCAGTCTTGAAGCACAGGTGGCATGTCCCAACTATGTGGATAATGTGAAACCTGCATCCGAATGTGAAGACGTTGAAATCGACCAGGTATTTATCGGTTCATGTACCAACGGAAGACTTAAGGATCTTGAACAGGCAGCACGTGTACTTAAAGGAAAGAAAATTAAGGAAGGTGTAAGGACTTTGGTCATACCTTCATCAAGAACAATATACAAACAGGCACTGGAGGAAGGTCTTATGGACATCTTCGTTGATGCCGGTGCACTGGTATGCAATCCATGCTGCGGTCCATGTCTCGGTGGACACATAGGACTTATCGGTGACGGAGAAGTAAGCTTATCCACATCAAACCGTAACTTTAAGGGAAGACAGGGAAGCCCTGAAGGAAAGGTATACCTAAGTTCACCTATTGTTGCAGCAGAAAGTGCACTTACAGGTCACATAACGGCACCAAGAAAATAAGATAAAGGAGATGTGTAATATGCAGAAGATTATAGAAGGAAGAGCACTTAAACTCGGTGATGACATAGATACAGACAGCATACTACCAGGAAGGTACTTGACGTTAAGTAAACCGGAGGATTTGGGAAAGCATGTAATGGAAGGATATGACCTACACTACAAGGATAAGATAGAAGAGGGTGACGTATTGGTAGCCGGTTCAAACTTCGGATGCGGATCAAGCCGTGAACACGCTCCGATAGCACTTAAAGCAGCGGGCATCCAAGCAGTCGTTGCNNNNAACCTGGAAGAAGGAAGCTTGGAAAACCTTTCACAAGACAAGGAATATAAAACCAGCAAGTTACCTCCATTCATGTTTGAAATACTTGAAAATGGTGGATTAATCAACTACTTAAACAACACCCAATTCAAGGAGTAATTATATATGTATAACATAGCAGTAATTCCAGGAGACGGAATAGGTAAAGAGGTAGTGGAAGCTACACTTATAGTAC
>MUZY01000167.1:3157-13150 GCA_003266065.1 Methanosphaera sp. rholeuAM130 | reverse complement strand
GCTCTCGGGGTTATGAGCCCCGCGGGATCACCAGACTACCCCACCCTGCTATTAAAATAAATAGTAACTCTCAATAAGAGCTATTATTATTTAACTTTAAAGTAATATATAAATGTTACTATAATTATTGAAAAAAATAGTCATTTTGAGAAGAATTAATCATTCAACTGCTTTAATTCTTCATCAATCTTATTAACTCTTTCTTCTAAAGAATCTACACGTTTATCATTAGATTCCTTATATTCATTTAAATCAGTTTCAATCGATTCATATTTTTCAAGTAATGAATCAATATCCTTATTGGTAGCCAAATCCCAGTCATTGATTACCTGTTCGCTCTGTTCATCAATGAATTGAGATATTTTCTTTGACATTAAGTCTGTTTTGGATACGTGTTCCTCATCTTCTTCATCCTGAACACGATCCTTGAATTTACCGCTGATGTCGTTGACCTTATCTGATAAGTTGGAAATATATTCTTCCTGTGAGACTCTAGCAGTAAAACCCTCTGCATGCTCATGAATATCCTGATAAACAGGGTTATTTGTAGCTTGAAGATAATAATAAATCAATATCAATATCGCAACGATTAATATGATTACCGCTAACGTAGTTGCCGCTTCCATATAATCACCCTATTTGAGAGATTTTTCCAGTTCTTCTTCTTTCTTTTCAAGTTCTGCAGCTAATTTCTGTAGTTTCAACAATTCATTTTTAGCTTCCAATTGTTCTACCTTTTCATTAACTTCACTACTTAGAAGTCCTACTTTACTCATTATTTCAGAGGTATTTGAACGTATCTGTTTAATTTTTTCCTGATCTTCCTCAGATAACTCAGTTATATTTTCTTTCATACGTTTAGACTCTAAATCCTTTTCTACCAATTCGATTTTTTTAAGTTCCGCCTTTTTCTCCAGCAACATTATGCTGTTTTTAGATACTGTCGTTTTCCTCCATTCGACTACAATAACTATGACAGCTATTAAAAATATTACTGACAATATTAATATCATTAATTGATCTTGAGTAAATATCATATCCATAGAATTACCTCCATAAATTTAATTACTAATAATTATATTTATTTGATTAACAAGTTAATATATTTTAAGTAATTAATAGAGAAAACTAATAGGTTATTCATGAACATCCATCCATAATTAATTTTTTGAGATTGAATAATGTGAATCAATAGAAAGAATGAATGATAAAGACATCATATATCGACCCAAACACAGATATTAAGTAATATGAAAAATAAACCTTAGAGTATAATATTGAAAGAATTATATTTTAGTCAAAAAATTATTAATAGTGATAACATGCGAGAAAAATATGAAGAAGCTGGAAGAATAGCCGCCAAAGTACGTAAACAAGCGGCAAAAAAAGCTACAGCAGGGATGAAAGCATACGATTTGGTTGACTGGATTGAAAGTGAAATACTAAGTACCGGTGCAGGATTGTCATTTCCATGCAACCTATCTATCAATCAAATAGCGGCCCATTACACGCCGGATCCCGGTGATGAAACACTGCTATGTAATGGAGATATTGTTAAAATAGATTTGGGGGCCGAAGTGGACGGATACATATCCGATACTGCTGTAACCGTAATAATTGAAGGAGACAATGCCGACCCATTCGATGAAGATGGAAAACCCCTCAAAATGCCTGGAAGACTTGATGATGGACTTCAGGAAGTATCTGAAGATGAAATAGAAGAAAGAAGAAAAATAATCGACGCATCAAGCAGTGCCCTGGAGAATGTCATAAGCATATTGAAGGAAGGTGTAACGCTTAAACAAATAGGAACAACAGTACAGGAAACCATGAATGCACAGGGATATAATCCAATCGTTAACCTAGCAGGTCACAGCCTGGAACAGAACAATCTGCATGCGGGACTGTCCATTCCAAACTACCCTGAAAACAATAACTATGAGCTCAAGGAAGGAGATCATGTTGCAATAGAGCCGTTTGCAACAAACGGTATCGGTGAAGTTGGTGATATGCCTCAACATCATATTTTCTCATATCTAAGACCGAGACCCCTTAGACAGCCCGATGCCAAAAAACTGCTCAAGAGAATATCAACGCAGAACACGTACTTCCCATTTTCCAAAAGATGCTTCCTGGATGAATACGATCCAAGAAGTCTAAACAGGGCAATCAGACCTCTCATTGCAAGCCGTGCAATCTATCCGTATGCGGCTCTGAAGGAAAGAACGGACGGTATGGTAGCTCAAACCGAACATACCATCATTATAGAAAAGGAAGGCTGCCAGGTAACGACACTGTAACCTCCAACATAAACTTTTTTTTTAATTTTCGGTGACTCGAAAAGAAATATCCCCCAATAGCTCAACAATATCGGAAAGTGTTTATCCCCAATTAAAACAACAAAGATAATGAATTTCTTGAACAAATGAAATGTATAAATCAATGATTTCTGCAAAAATTTTAATAATATCCACTATATAATTTATTATATAAGGGCTTGGTAATATGGAAGTAAAAAGATTATCCTACAACACTAACGATGACTTTGATGAAGTTAAAGAGTATGTGATAGAACACAAGAACGAATACAAGACAAAAAGTCTATCGGATTCGTTGGTTATTAAAGGAATAGGAGAAAAATATATCAAAATTGAAAACAACTTCTATTCATGGATTGAAATAGAAAAATCATTGAAAGACTATAAGGAAGGAAGGATAATCAACGGAATAATACTGTCCATATTGTCATGGCTATTTGCAGATATAATCATTGATGAATCCACATACACTCCCCGAAAATTCAATCTTGATGAAAACTTTGAAAAAGTTAAAAGTGAGATAATTGAACACAAGGAATACTACAAGCGTGGATTGATATCCGGAATAGGAAAAAACAACATAAAGTTAACCACGGCTAAATCAAAGGACTATTATATCGAGTGGGATGAAATAGAAAAAATTGTGAAAAACATTAGGTATACCTCCTTTGAGGATTTGGAAGAAAAACGCTTCAGCACGGCAATAATAAAAGAGCTATTCAACGACAACACCAAAGAATATTCACCTGAAGAATTGGAAATATTAGAGGGCGAAAACGGTCGGGAAAAACTGAAATATTACAAGTTATCCAAGTACGGAAAGCTAAGCTACAAAGTCATCAGGGAAAAAAACAAGGATATTGAAAAGGTTAAGGAATTATTGAAACTGGCATTGAAGTGGAACAACGGACAACTTCCCCTCAACATAACTGAAGAGGGAGTAAATCACGTGATTTTGGATAAGTCAAGCCTTGTAAGGGCGGATTTCAGGAGAAACGATCGCTATACCCAAATGATACAGAAGGACTTGAAGGAGGATTACAAGGTATACACCATTCAATACTCCGACGAATATGTCTACCACAGGCATAACTACAAAAATCTGATAAAATTTGAAAAGGACGGCAGCAAATGGACGATAACCTACAACAACAAGAATCTGCTTCAAAATTCATTTAGAAAAGAGGTCAAAAGCCATTGGATATGTAGCATAGATACTCTTAAATCAACGGAAGTTTGTACGATAAACGATTATGAAAATGAAAACAACGCATTCAATCCCGACTTGTTTACAAAGTTATACAAGGATTTCCAGAGATGATTCATCAATTAATGACCAATAGACAAACTGAAAAATAAGCACGATTTTCCGGAGCCTAACGCAAAATAAAAAAAATAACTAAAATAAAAAGGTAATCATATGACGAATGAATATGAAAATGAGAGGATATTTACTAAATCGTTCTTTCTAATCTTTGGAGCGTTGCTTTTTACATCACTTGTAATGTATGCATTGATGTCCACCGTCACGGAATACGCTACTGCAATGGGTTCATCGGCTACAATTGCAGGCCTCGTTTCGGGGATATACGTATTCGGTGGATTATGTTCCAGGATATATTCGGGGGATGCCCTGGAGAAAAAGGGCTGGAGAAGGATTGCGGTAACTTTCATGGCAATTCATTTCCTGGCATGCCTGCTCTACTTTATCGTGGACAACGTTGTGCTACTTTTACTGGTTAGATTCATCCACGGCATAGGATTCGGTGCATCGGCAAACGCCATAGTAACCATAGCGACTGAAATACTTCCCAAAAAAAGATTTGGTGAAGCGTTCGGTTATTTCATGCTTGGAACCACCATTGCCGTGGGATTGGGGCCATTCATTGGAGGATTCCTATATGATTACGTCTCTTCAACGGGATGCTTTTTAGCCGCAAGCGTGTTCTCATTTATGGCATTGATATGCATGCTTTCCCTGGATGTGGATGAATATGACCATAGACGCACAAAAGAAGTAACGGATACGAACGGTACCGGTGATGAAAAAAGATACGGTGGACTTGAAAAGATATTCGAGTATAAGGCTATGCCAGTATCTTTATTTACTGCACTTACAAGTCTTGGATACGTTTCAATCCTATCATTTTACAGGTTATATGCAGTTGAAGTTAATTTGACGGGCATCTTTTCATGGTTTTTTATAATATATTCTGTCTGCCTTGTTTTAAGTCGACCTGTCGCCGGAAAAATTCAGGACAACAACGGCGATATGATAGTATGCATAACGGGTATACTGGCACAGACTCTGGGACTCTTTTTGATTGCGTGGATGCCATCCAACTTTAGCGTTGTCATATGTGCCATATGTGCGGCTCTCGGTTTCGGTACCTTAAGTTCGGCCTGTACGACGATAGTCACCAGAAACAGCAGTCCACAAAGAAGAAGCTATGCACTCTCCACCTTCTTCATCTTCTGCGATGCAACCATGGGATTTGGACCGGCACTGCTTGGAAGCTTCGTATCAGCAAGTACGGGCTATGCTCCACTATACTATATATCTTCGCTGATTACACTATTGGCATTGCCGATATGCATCTATTCATTAAAGAAATTGAATTAAAAAAAGATAGCAACAGACAGATAATTGTGAGATGATTAGTACGTGACTAAAGAAATAGTAAATGTTTAAGTAAAAAAAGAGATAATCGAGTTATATCCTCAATTATCCGTTTCATATTCTTCTTTGAAGCTGTTTACATTATCCTTGAATTTGTCGAATTCTTCACCGAATACTTTCTCGCTGATTTCTTCGGCCTGATACCTTAAGGTCAACAATACCATATCCGTAACTTCCCCAAGCAATTGCTTTAAGGCCGTTAAGTCAGATATTACCTTATCAATATCATCCTGTACGGCATCCAAGTCTATATGATGATGGTGATGGTGATGTCCATGGCCATGATCATGTCCACACTCATGCTCATCCTCCTCCGGCAATATTTTGTTTAATGACTCGTCAATACTGTCAAATATATTGTTTATCAGATTTTCCGTTTCATGAATTATGTCATCAAAGTCATACTGTTTATAGCCAGCCTTTTCTAAAACGCCGAATATTACGTTGAATAATGTTAATTTAGAGAATTCTATGAAATTTCTCGTGTTTTGAACCAGAAAGCCAATCGTTTCTTCATCCAGATTATATTCCTTAAAATCGTCAATCAATGAATCTATTACGTTGTTCAATCTTTCTATGATGGGAGTTATTATAGTTTTATCCATGTCTTTACACCTTTTATACAATTGTTTAATCCTTAAAGTAAAAAAAGAGCACAAAAGAAGTAGATTAGATTATCACTTCTTCATATACCATATCAATAGCCTTCGGTATTGCTTTTTCAACATTTTCCGTTAATCCATACTCTACGAAGGGTGAAGATATCCTTTCAGGTTTACATGCAATGATGACAATTTCAACTCCGTCCAAGTCATCCAATGGATCGACTACCGATATTGAATGGGGATCCTGATATTTTCCTACGGGAACGTCCTCTTTGGATAACTTTTTAATGTCGCCCGGCTGACCTTCAAACTCCGCGATATCAAGTATTATAATCTTTTTCCACATCGGATTCGGCAAGCTGAAAAGATAGTGCGGTGCACTTGTACCTGCGTCTATTGTCATTACGTTACTGGGTAAAGGTCTGTTTTTTTCGTTTTCTTCTATTTGTTGTACGGCTAGTGGTCCGAAACCGTCGTCCTTAAATAATACGTTTCCACAACCTACAACTATTACTTCTGCATCGTACAAATTATAATCTCCTATAAGTTTTAGTTAAATTTTATATTATTATTTTCTGTTGTTAATATATTGGTCTTAATTGACTAATTATCTTTTCGCATTTTTGGTTGATAGCAGGTAATCAATTCCTTTTCCTCATCAGGTGATAAAGGCTCAAGCAACTTTCTGTGATACCATGCAAGCTGCATCCTTTTCGTTTGCGGATTTTCATATAATGCATATCCTTCCATCTCATCCTTCATGAAGAGAATCCATTTCTCATTACCTTCACAGGTTTTATAGACATATGGATAGAATATGTTTTTATCCTCATCATCGGCGAAATGCATGGTACTGTCATCAATCCTTTTAGTTTCTCTCGGTTTTAGACTGTCGTTATCTTCCTTGTATTCGGAAAAAAAATCTTCAACTTCAGATAATTCCAGATTACTATGTAGATTACCCCTATAAACTATATTGATTTTTACATCGTCCTCATTAATAATCATAATAACACTTTCATATCTTAATACTTTTTAATATACATGTACAAATAATCACATCTATAATCAATATATTACGACATGATTATTAAAGATTTTTGTTATGTTGAAAAGTTCGTTGTCAAAATCCAAAAAAGATAAATCAGTCTGCTGTTTTAATGGGTTGCATAGCATCTTAAGGCTTTGAATGACTAAATTATTATAGCTAAATAAGACTGTGAATTACATTTCTAATAAAAAGAGGTAAATGGGAGGAGATTATTTGTTAAGTGATTCCTTTACCTTGTCAAAGAATCCATGTTTTACTTGGGATATTTCTTCCCCGCTTTCCTTGGCGAATTCCTCAAGGATATCCTTCTGCTTTTCGCTCAGTTTTTTAGGCACTACCACCTTGACCGTGACGTAGAGATTTCCCTTATTGTCCCAGCGGATATGCTTCAATCCTTCGTTTCTTAGCTTGAAGGTACTCTCCGACTGTGTACCTGGTGGAATTGTAAGTTTGGCAACGCCGTCGATTGTCGGCACGTCCACCTTGTCACCCAGACATGCCTGCACATAACTTATCGGCAAGTCGTAGTACAAGTCCTGTCCGCTTCTTTCGAATATGTCATGTTTCAAGACCCTTATCGTTACGTATAAGTCTCCGGAAGGAGCACCGTTCAATCCGTCATCACCTTCACCGGCAACACGCAATCTTGTACCGGTTTCGACTCCCGCAGGGATGTTTATGGATATCTTATTTGTAGTGGTCGTAAGTCCCATTCCATGACACTCGGTACACGGCGTTTCTATCATCTGTCCTTCACCGTGACATTTAGGACATGGGGATACCGTTGCAAACTGTCCCAACGGCGTGTTCTGAACCTGTTTTACCTGTCCTGATCCGTTACATTGGGTACATGTTTTAACTTCTGATCCGGGTTCTGCCTTGGATCCGTGACAGTGAGGACATTCCTTTCTGTGGGTTATGTCAAAATCCTTTGACAATCCAGTTGCCACTTCTTCCAGAGTCAAATCTATGTTTTTCTGTATATCCGCTCCGCGAGATGGTCCGCGTGCCGTTTCGGAACCGAAGCCGAACAAATCGAATATGCTTCCGAATCCACTCTGTGATTGACCGCCGAATCCGAATCCCCTGAATATGTCTTCAAAGTTTATGTTGTTGAATATGTCTTCCTGGGTGAATCCATCCATTCCGGCATGTCCGAATTGATCATATCTTTGCCTTTTATCATCATCGGAGAGCACTCCATATGCTTCGCTTAATTCCTTAAACTTTTCCTCGGCTTCCGGCTCCTTATTTACATCCGGATGGTATTTCATAGCAAGCTTTCTGTATGCCTTTTTAATGGTTTTCTTATCGGCGTTCTTGTCAACACCCAAAACCTCATAATAATCTCTCTTTTCTGCCATTAAATTTACCTCTCTTGTTAATTATTTGAAAAAAAAAGTTTTTAAAATTCTATTAAGTGCATAATAGAATTCATTATCCTTCAATCCCCATTATCCTTTTTTGAATATATTTTTATTGGAAGTTGTTTTTATAGCTATACATATGATAATAGGAGTATCGAAGTGTAATTTATGTCTTTGCAATTCTACGATTTATTTGGAGTTAAAATTTTTTATATCCTGTATCTTTATCTTTTTTTGTATGGCTAAGTACTGTGCTCAAGACGCTTTTACCTAGCAATATCTTACTTGCATATCCTATAACTTTGGATGTTTTCCGTTTTCCCAAACGCATTCCTACAAGTCCTGTTATTAAACCATAGTCTCTTTCCAATTCTGCAATAAATTTGACTCCCTTGAATACATTGTCCAAGTTAACAGTTTTTATTAGGTCTTCTTGGGTGAAATTACTTACAGCCTTGTATCCAAAGAGATCATACTGTTTTCTTTTGGTATCATCATATAATACGGCATATGCTTCGGTCAGTTGCTTGAACTTTTCTTCGGCATCAGGCTCATCATTTACATCCGGATGATATTTCAGGGCTAATTTTTTGTATGCCTTTTTAATGGTATCCTTATCGGCATCCCTATCAATGCCTAAAATTTCATAATAATCTTTATTATAATCCATACGCCCACTTCAGATTAGTTATAAGGGTGGTATATTGAAGTATAAACTTCAATATCTATCTTTTTTTAAACTTTTTTATGTGATTTAACTTATGCGGTTGATATTCATTTATCTTAAGCTTAACGGCTATTGTTTTTCAAAGTCGGCATCTATGGTGTCATCGTCGTCTGATTGACTGGTGCTTTCCTGTTGTGCCTGTGCTTGTTGTTGTGCCTGTTGAGCCTGAGCAGCCTGCTGGTATATTTCGGCACTGATTTCATGAATCGTTTTTTCAAGTGCGTCTGTTTTTTCCTTGATTAGTTCTATGTTGTCTGCTTCTATTGCATCCTGCACTTCTTTCTGTTTGTTTTTAAGGTCTTCCTTTTTGTCTTCTGCCAGTTGATCTCCCAATTCTTCAATGGTTTTGTCAACGGTGTATATTAAACTGTCTGCATTGTTTCTGATTTCTATTTCTTCCTGACGTTTTTTATCTTCTTCAGCGTGTGCTTCTGCTTCTTTTACTTTTTGTTCAATTTCTTCATCGGACAATTTGTTGCTGGATGTGATGGTTATTTGCTGTTCTTTTCCTGTTCCTTTATCCTTTGCAGTTACGTTTATTATACCGTTTGCATCTATGTCAAATGTCACTTCAATTTGTGGTGTTCCTCTTGGTGCCGGTGGAATACCTACAAGCTGGAATCTTCCGAGTGTGGTGTTGTCGTTTGCCATTGGTCTTTCACCTTGTATTACGTGAATGTCCACGCTAGGCTGGTTGTCTGCCGCTGTAGTGAAGATTTGACTTTTCTTGGTAGGTATGGTTGTGTTTCTGTCTATGAGTTTTGTTGCCACTCCACCCATTGTTTCAATACCTAATGATAACGGTGTTACGTCAAGCAGTACAAGGTCATCGATTTCACCTGCAAGTACTCCTCCTTGGATGGATGCACCTGAAGCTACACATTCCATTGGGTCAATTCCACGTTCTACTTTTTGACCTACAACTCCTTCGACATATTTCTGTATTGATGGCATTCTTGTTGGTCCACCTACCAGGATGATTTTGTCTATGTCGCTGTTTTGCATTTTTGCATCTGATATTGCCTGTTGGATTGGTCCTCCACATTTTTTAATGATTGGATCCACGATTTCTTCAAGTTTTGCACGTGATAAATTCATGTTTAAGTGTAACGGTCCGGCCTGTGTTGCGGTAATGAATGGTAAGTTTATGTCTGTTGTTAAAGTGGTTGACAATTCGATTTTCGCTTTTTCAGCTGCTTCCCTTAATCTTTGTGCTGCCTGATCATCGTTGAGCAAATCCACACC
>MUZY01000167.1:862-3146 GCA_003266065.1 Methanosphaera sp. rholeuAM130 | reverse complement strand
TTGTTGATTTTACTTCAAAGATTCCTTCTCCGAATTCCATGATTGTTACGTCAAGTGTTCCTCCACCGAGGTCGAATACCAATATGTTTACGTCTTCTTCATCAGTTTTGTCTAAACCGTAAGCTAAGCTTGCTGCTGTTGGTTCGTTTACGAGTCTCAATACTTCAAGTCCTGCGATTTTACCCGCATCTTTTGTTGCCGTTCTCTGGTTGTCATCGAAGTATGCTGGTACAGTGATTACTGCTTTTTTAACAGGTTCGCCCAGAAATGCTTCTGCATCCTTTTTGATTTTTTGTAGAATCAATGCTGAAATTTCCTGTGGAGTGTAGTCTTTACCGTTGATGTTTACCTTGTAATCTGAACCCATGTGTCTTTTGATTGCACTTATTGTTTTTTCAGGGTTTGTTACTGCCTGTCTTCTTGCCGGTTCTCCAACCAGTACTTCACCTTCATCGGTAAATGCCACATAACTAGGGAAGGATTTACCGTATTGTGTTGCTCCTTCTGCACTTGGTATGATTGTTGGTTTTCCGCTTATTAATGCAGCTGCTGCTGAGTTACTTGTTCCTAAATCTATTCCTATTACTTTTTCTTGTGCCATATTATCACCTATAAATTTTTTTTAAATTATTTAGTTAGTATAAATTTTTGTTATATCTTATTTTTTGCATACTATTACTTTGGAATATCTTATAACTTTTGAGTTTAATGTATATCCTTTTTGTAAGTCTTGGATGATTTCATTATTTTCATAATCATCATTATTTTCTGTCATCAGAGCTTCGTGTTTGTATGGATCAAATTTTTGATGTTCTGTTTCGATTTCTTCTAATCCTTCATCTTTTAATATTTTATCCAATTTTTTGTAGATTAATTCTACTCCTTCACGTAAATCTTTATCTTCTTTTACGTTTAATGCTCTTTCTAAGTCTTCATAAGCCTCCAGTACTTTGAGTATTAAACCTTCATTGGCATATTTGACGAATTCCTGTTTTTCTTTTATTGAACGTTTTTTGAAGTTTTCGAAGTCTGCCTGTGATCTTTGTAGTTTTTCCCTGTAGTCTTGTACCTGTTTTTCCAGTTCTTCTATGACTTCCTCCTGTGTTTCTTCCTTCTGTTGTGTAATTTCTTCTTCCTCTTCGTTTGATTTGTTGTCCTCGTCTTTGTCCGTTTTTTCTACTGATTCTTCCTCATTTTTCTCGGTTTTTTTTACTGAATCTTCTTCATTCTTTATGTTTTTTTCTTGTATTTCTTCATCTTCTTTGTATTTTTTTTCTTTTTCTTCTTTTGTCATTCATTCACCCTTAAATCCCTTGTTTGTTTTAAAGGGCTTAATTATTATAGTTACCCTAAGTTATAAAACATATTTTTTTCTATTTAATATTTTAGTTACAAATTGTTATATATACTTTATGATATTTTAGTAACCTTTAGTTATAAAAGTATTTTTCGCTAATAATAAATTATGGCAAATTAGTATTTATACTTTACTGTATTTTAGTAACCTTTGGTAATATTTATATATATTTTACAACATATCATATAACTAGAAAAAGACTATAAAATATTAAAAGAAGATGGTAATATGAATCTGGAAGCAGTACTAGATGTAATAGGCTGTAAAACAAGAAGAGATATACTTGCATTACTTACAGAAGAGCCGAGATTTGTTAGTCAGCTGTCACAGCAATTGAACGTAGGTCAAAAAGCAATCATAGGTCATCTAAAAGCAATGGAAGAATTAGGACTCATAAACCCAAAATACCAAAAAATCGAAAGAGGCCGACCTAGAAAATACTACGAAATCGCACAGGGAGTAGAAATAAAAATATTCATAAAACCGGACACGATAAAAATGCACATGGTCGGCGAAGAATTCACGGAACTCTACAACATTGAAGAACGATTAATACATGGAGACGCCGATGCAATAAATGATCTTAAAATGCTTATAACAAAATACAAGAATGCCCAAATATATGCTGAAGACTTACTAAGCCAAGTTGAAAATCCAGAAAAGCAAAAGTCAAAAACAATAATAACAGACATAAGAAAAACCAAGGCGATTCCTGAATATAAAGTCAAAAATTGATAAAAGTTTAATAATAGCAAACTACTAAATATAATATAATGATAGAAAAATACATAACATTGCGTTATGAAAAACTGCTAAAAATAAAATAATGGTGAAATTAATGGATAAAAAAGTTATATTATCTCTCTTAGTAGTAGCCCTTATTGGAATAGTGGCAGCTACCTATCAGATAAATAATGGAGTAGACAT
>MUZY01000167.1:0-847 GCA_003266065.1 Methanosphaera sp. rholeuAM130 | reverse complement strand
CAGGCAATACTGAAAATAAACAGGATCAAGCTAAAGCAGGCGACACTGAGGTTGAAAACTCGGAACCTATAAACGCTACAAACACCGCAGCAAACACAAGCGGAAATAATCCAAATGCAGACGCTAATGGAAACACCAGTGGAAACGCTACACCAGGTAACGACAGTCAATCACCGACACCATCTTCACAAGGAGGTCCTAACATACAGATAGGATCAGCTGGAGATGCCAGTGCCGTAACCGAAGGACAATCCAATGGAGCATCCGATTCAAATCAAGGATCATCACCACAAACAACAATCAATGTACAGCCAACCGGAAACACTCCACAAACAAACAATCAAGCAACCTCTGACGATAACGGTGAAATAAGTATTGACGCTGCAAGAAGCCTTGTCGAACAGTTCATCCTAGAAAATTGGGCTGGAAACAAAGTGACCCTAAGTTACGGTACAACAGTTATCAACGATTATGGAGATAAATGTTACATTTACAATATGATTAATGATAATGGCGTAACGGAAGGTCAAGCTTCATACAACTTAAGAAATCAGACAATTGAAATAATGGACAACTCCGGAGCAGAATATCTCTAGAGTTTTCCGAATACTATTTCAATAGGTAGTAAAACTATTTCATAAGACTTAACTAAGAAATCTAAAATAATATTTGAGAAAACTATTTCTCAAGTTATTCTCTTTTTAAAAAATAATTAAGTGAAAAATACTAAATTATAATTGAATAACTGCATTCGGGATAGATAAACAATAGTAAAGTATAATAATGATAATCAATATAACATAATATAGTATTTGTATACTGTTTTTATATGGGCCTGTAGCCTAGA
>MUZY01000152.1 GCA_003266065.1 Methanosphaera sp. rholeuAM130 | reverse complement strand
GAATCAATGAATGTACTTGCGGTATTCGACTATGACCTGGCCGAAATATCAAAACAGATAGTTGACGGAACGCTGGATAAGGCATTGTTTGAAAACAAGGCATCCGTATGCAAATACATAGTACCGGATAAGTATCCTGACACCAAAGCCGCCGATACGATCGTCGAGGTTGATGAGGATAAAATCAGCCAAATGGATGCAGAAGTCTACTACGCTGCAGTATATGAAGATGAAAACGGAGACATAAGGCTAACCTCCTCACGTGCCATAGCAATACTGGCCGTACGCGACACCATAAAAGAAGCCGAAGAAGTATGTGAAGAGGCAATCAAGTACGTTAAGGGAGAAGTATATCACAGATGTGACGTGGCTACTGAAAAATTGTTAAATGAAAAATTGGAACATATGAAGGAAGTTAAATCATAACGTTTTTCAACTTCCCTTTTCAATATTTTTTCAATATAAATTCTATTTTTAACAATATACTTCAATCTTAACATTATCTTCTATTTCTATGGGAAATTATTATTTGAATTTATAATAGGGATGCTAATAACCGTTTTCACATGTCGATTTCAACATTAGCTGAAACACTGCCAATACATAATTTTTTAAATTACTAAAAACAAAATAATATATTATTTATTGTTAAAATATTGCCTTATGAAATATATTTTAATTTAAGGGTATTATGGGAAAGGATTAATATGCAACATTTGTTATCAATGTCCGATGTCAAAGATCAAATATTTGAAATAATTGAACTTGCAGAAGACTTAAAAAGTGGAAAAATAAGTGATAAACCATTCGAGGGCAAGTCACTTGGAATGATATTTGAAAAATCATCAACGCGTACAAGAGTGTCATTTGAGGTAGGAATGTACCAGTTGGGTGGACAGGCACTCTACCTGTCAAGCGATGACCTTCAGCTGGGAAGAGGAGAAACTATAGCCGACACGGCAAGAGTACTCTCAAGATTCCTCGACGGAATAATGATAAGGGCAAAAAAACATTCAAACGTGGAAGAACTGGCAAAATACTCTACAATACCGGTCATCAGCGGTTTGACAGACAAGGAACATCCATGTCAGATATTTGCCGATTTGCTGACAATAAAGGAATACAAGGGCGACTTCAATAGAAAACTCGTGTTTGTCGGTGACGGAAATAACGTATGCAACTCATTGCTTCTTGCCGGAGCATATACCGGAATGGACGTAACCGTAGCATGTCCTGAAGGATACGAACCCGATAAGGACATATATGAATTGGCCAAAAGGGAAGCCGAAAAAACAAACGCTACCATAACAATTGACCATGACGCGTATAATGCGGTACGCGACGCCGATATATTATACACGGATGTATGGGTAAGTATGGGCGATGAAGACGAAAAAGAAGAAAGGGAAAGAATATTCAAGGATTATCAAATAAACATGGACTTGGTAAACAAGGCCAAAGACGATGTTATTGTAATGCATTGTCTGCCGGCAATAAGAGACCAGGAAATAACGGATGAAGTAATGCTCTCAGAACATTCAGCCATATGGGATCAGGCGGAAAATCGTTTGCACGCCCAAAAAGCAATAATGTACAAGCTACTGTAAATCTTCAATAAAACCCTTTCCATAATAAACAAGAATACAAGTGATTTTGATGTTGTCAAAAAGAATAATACCATGTTTGGATTGTGACCTTCAAGTGCCCGAAGGAAGAGTTGTCAAAGGCGTAGAATTCAAACAGATAAGATATGCCGGAAATCCCGTTGAACTAGCAACAAAGTATTATGAAGATGGAGCAGATGAAATAGTATTCCTCGATATCACGGCATCCCACGAACGCAGGTCCACCATGGCCGACGTTATCAAGAAAACCGTCGAGAACGTATTCTGTCCGATATGTGTCGGCGGAGGAATACGGGAAGTAAAGGATTACGTCAACATGCTTAAGGCGGGAGCCGATAAATGTTCAACCAATACGGCTGCAATAAAGGATCCTTCACTGATAAACAGGGCTTCAAGTCATGT
>MUZY01000168.1 GCA_003266065.1 Methanosphaera sp. rholeuAM130 | reverse complement strand
TGCGCACACTGAGGCATACCGATGATGATCAATTGGAGTGCTGAGACAAGAGAAATCCCAGGATCGGGGTTCAAATCCCTGTGACCCCATTATACTTTTAAATACTATTTTTACCGCATTTTAACATTTTAATTACAAGAAAGATAACTTACTCTTTTGGCAAGGATTTACTCGTCGATTTTGAAAGCCAAAAATTTGGATAACTCTTCTCATAATACTTACACCCTGTACAAAATAAGCATCCGTATAACATAGAGCGTATAAGCCAATACTAAAATAGCATACACCCCAATAACCGAAGAATAATAATCAGAGATAATATATGCAAATTCCATATACCTAAGATAACATCAGAAAAAGCATTTGTTAGATAAAAAAGGGTATCCGGATAAAAAAAGGGCATGAAGAATAACATTTTACATGCAAAAACGAACATCAAAAAATTTGTTAATGGGGTATAACTTTAAAATTGTATCAATCTGACAAAAACAGCGTTAATTATCTAGTTTACAAATAATTTATATTTAAACGTGCTCATCCTTATGTTTACCTATCCGGTTGAGTATGGTTATCGCATTTACCGCCGCACCGTATCCGTTGTCAATATTTACCACCGAGATTCCAGGTGCACATGACTGAAGCATTGCAAAAAGTGCTGTGAATCCCTTTTCTCCAACCCCGTAACCTGTGGATGTGGGAACCGCTATTATAGGAACATCCACCAGTCCCGCAACCACTGACGGCAGGGCTCCTTCCATTCCGGCTACGGCTATTATGACATCGACTTCTTTTTCAAGCAGATATGATATTTTATCCAGGAGCCTGTGTATACCGGCTACCCCCACGTCATATGTAGTTATGGCATTGTATCCTGATTGTTCCACTGTGATTTTTGCCTCCTGTGCTACAGGTACATCGGCCGTTCCGGCGGTTATTATTCCCACAGACAAGTTTTTCTTTTCAATTTCCTTTTTATTGATGGTTAATATGGATGCTTCTTTGTAAAAAGTTATGCTTTCAAGTACATTCTCATTTATTTGATTTCTGATTCGATTAAATCTACTTTCATCCAACCTTGTTATTATTAGATTGTCCTTAAAATCAATATTATTGATTATGTTTACCAGGTCTTCATCCGTTTTTCCAGTGGAATATACTGCCTCACACACACCTACACGTGTCCTGCGATGCGTGTCGAATTTAATGTTATCCCCCAACTCCTGAAACTGGTTAAGTTTCAGCTGACTTTCGGCCTCATCAACAGTGATTTTACCGTCAAGTAAATTTTTTAGTATATCCCTCATAAAAATAAACACCCATATTGAATCATTGAATATTATTTATTAATTTAAAAATATAAAAATATATTCAAGAATGATTAGGGGCTGCATATGATGGATGAATATAACGGATATTTACTGGTAGAGGGAATTGTTCAGGGAGTGGGCTTTAGGCCTACGGTATATCGGCTGGCAAAGCTGATGAATATGACGGGTTACGTGCGTAACATGGGCAATATAGTTGAAATACTGATACAGGGATCATACGATGACATCAAATTGTTTGTAGATGAACTCTATGAACACAAACCTGTACAATCCCAGATAAACAATATTAAGGTAGACATCCGGGACAAGGTAACACAAGAGGACAGATATGCGGATTTCACAATTATAGAAAGCAGTGACGAGATATCAGGTTCCGCCGTTATCCCACCGGATATGAGCATATGCGACACTTGTCTGGAGGAGATACTCAACGATCAAGACCAGCACTATTATTATCCGTTTACGGCATGTACCGACTGCGGTCCAAGGTTTACCCTAATCGACAGGATACCCTATGACAGAAAAAACACCACAATGGATGAGTTTCCGTTATGTGATTTCTGCAGCCGTGAGTATACAGATCCCTTAAACAGAAGGTATCATGCGGAGGCCACCTGCTGTCCCGACTGCGGACCGGAGGTATACCTGTACAAGGATGAAAGGATTGACTGCCGTGATGCCATACGGGAGACCAGCAAGCTAATCGATGAAGGAAATATAGTGGCCATCAAGGGTATTGGCGGAACACACCTCGTATGCAAGACATCAACGGAGGATGCCATAGAAACATTAAGAGAACGCCTTGGCAGAAAGACCCAACCATTTGCGTGCATGAGTCCGGACTGCAAAACGGCGTCACTCTTTGTTGACTACGACGATTACGAAAAACAAATGCTTGAATCAGTAGCAAGGCCTATCGTCGTACTTGATAAAAGCGTCGATTACGACCTCGCGGACAACCTATCACCGGGACTTCACAACCAGGGAGTTATGCTTCCGTATACAGGACTTCATCACTTACTCTTCAAGTATACCCTTGAAGAGGCCTATGTCATGACATCCGCCAATATGCCGGGTGACCCTATGCTTATAGACAATGAAGACATTGTAGGCAAACTTGACGGCATTGCGGATTATTATCTATTGCATAACAGAAAGATACTGAATCGATGCGACGACAGTGTCGTGAGGTTCAGAAACAGGTCACCGGCATTCATCAGACGTTCAAGGGGATATGTGCCCAAACCATTTGACTTTTCAGACATCAACGTTGACGATAACATCCTGGCGGTAGGCCCCGAACTTGACGTTACCTTTTCAATACTCAAGGAGGGCAAATGCTATCCGTCACAGCACATCGGAAACACCTCCAAAATAAGGACGCTCGAATTTATGGAGAATGCCATAGATCACCTGCTGCATCTTACCAAAACGTCACGTCTCGACTATATCGCATGTGATATGCACCCGGACTTCAATACCACAAAACTTGCAAAGGACTTGTCAAAGGAGAATGATGTGCCGCTTGTTAGCGTGCAGCATCACCATGCTCACGCTGCCAGCTTAATGGCCGAACATGGCTTGGATGAGCTTGTCGTTATAGCGGCCGACGGTGTGGGCTATGGTGAAGACTCAAACATCTGGGGAGGGGAGGTATTGTATGTAAACAGTACAGGCAAATACGTCAATACCGGCGGACTTAAAACCCAGATGATGCCCGGCGGAGACATCAGTACCAAGTACCCAATTCGTATGGCAATGGGAATACTTTATGATGTCCTGGACAAAGAAGAGCTAAGGGATATTATGAAGAATGAATACTCACAATTCTTTAAATACGGCAACAAGGAAGTTGACATGACACTTAAACAGCTTGAAAATAAGTTCAACACGTCATATACAAGCAGTATGGGACGTGTACTTGACAGCATCAGCGTTCTTCTTAAAATCAGCAGATCCCGTGGATATGAGGGTGAATGTTCCATGAAACTGGAAAGTGCCGCGAAGAATGCCAATGATTTGATAGATATTGTACTGGAAAAAGAAGTGATGGATAAGCGTGTTGTAATTGATACCAGCAGTCTTCTGGTTGACGTTTTGGAACTAATCAGAAGTAATGTTCCGGTTAATGAAATAGCTAGGGCTTCACAGAGGGCGTTGGCCGAAAGCATTAGTGATGTGGCAATGATTACTGCGGATACATACAACGTTGAAAGAATAGGTGCTACCGGAGGGGTATTCTATAACGAGTACATATCACAGACCGTTAAGAAATGTGTCCAAAAAGAGGGCTTTGAATTTGTTGAGCATGAAAATACATGCTGTGGTGATGGCAGCGTGTCCATGGGTCAATGTGCAGTTGTTGGTTGGCTGAAAAACGATGACTGACTCATTTAATTCATTTAAATTTTTTATAGATTATTTTCTTTAGATGTGGATTGATTGAAAGTTAGAATTAGTGTTAAAGAAAAATCAGGAGAACTGAGAATTAAAATGTGTAAAAAATAGTTTGGGATTTATAAGGATAAATAATAGTAGGTTTTATAAACCTACCCTATTTAAATCAATTGACTATCTGCAGAATTATTGTGCTAATTCGATATCTTCTGCTTTGATAGTTTTACGACCAGCATGTTTAGCTAATTTGATAGCTCTTTCAGCAATTTCTACTGCGTATTCTTCTAATACATCAGCTAAAGCTACTGTTGCTTCGTCACTTACTCTTGCTGCGCCTGCACTTTCGATAATTCTTTTTACAGGTGCTTTTGGTAAAGTTGCCATCTTTATCATATCTCCTATTTTTATTGATAATTATAATTATTATTGTAATAATATATAAAGATATGCCTTTTTTTTCAATAATTATGAATGAGTTAAAGAGTAATTTAATATTTAAAAAGATACTACTATATACTATTGGAATGAAAAAATATTCTAGAGTACTTAGCCTAATTATAAAATTTTCAAAAGGTAAAATGATACTGAGTAGCTATTTTTCTTAATTCACCTCAAATACCTAATATAATCTATTGTTTTTATAGTAAATCATTTAAATGAGTTTTAGAATTTATTAGAATGATTAATATAAGAAAAATAAGAAGTACAGATGAATATAAGCCAAAATAGAATGGTATATTACAATATTAATGGAGAATAAGGAGTAGATTGAATTTAAACTACTTGTTTAATTATCGACGATTAACCTGATTGAAAAATAAGTATCGCTTGGAAAAAATATAATGGAATTAGTTGAAAGTTCAATACAAATATTATTGGTAAAAAAAGATACCGGTGAAAAAAATTATTACTTTTAAATTTTTGGCATGCCGGTAGTAACCCATCTCATGTTTCTATGCAGCATTAATCTAAGCAAGTTACCTTGTCAAATGACTATTTACTCTTGCACCCCATGGATTAGATCGTTTCACCGATTTACTATGTCAAGGCTAGTCAACCCAATTGCATCATTCATTACGGCCTTAGTTTAGTCCTATCGTATCGTTTCTATATCAGTGTCACACTTCTTAGTGTATGTCAATTAAGAACATCATGGTTTCAAATGGTGGATGGAGTTTCCTCAGTTT
>MUZY01000088.1 GCA_003266065.1 Methanosphaera sp. rholeuAM130 | reverse complement strand
TAGAAAAAACAGAAAACCCATTATTAAATAGGACGGAAATTAAATTCGAATGTGACTATCCAGCTGAAGGAACACCAAATATATTGGATGTTAAGCATAAGCTTGTAGCATTAGAAGACTCATCCAAGGATCTCCTCGTGGTGGACAGCATGAAGCCTAGTTACGGAGAAGCCAAAGCATTTGGATTAGCAAAAGTTTACGACTCTGTAGAAAAATTAAATGAAATCGAAACCGATTCTGTAAAAGCTAAAAATGAAGAAGCTGAAGAAGAACCTGAAGCAGAAGAAGCTGATGAAGCAACTGAAGAATCAGCTGAAGAAGAAGCTCCTGCTGATGAAGAATAATTACTAAGGAGATAATTCTAATGTCCAAAAAATACGAATTATATGAAGTAAAAGATGGTAAAATCGTTAGAAAAAACCCTGAATGTGTAAGATGTTCCCATGGAATCTTTATGGCAGACCATGGAGACAGATATTCATGCGGTCGTTGTGGATACACACAATGGAAAAATGAATAAGCATGATTTGCATAAATAATACAGGATTAATCACGAATCTAAAAATGCATTAATCAACTCACCCCCCACCAAAAAATATTTTATATTTTTTTTTAATTGAATTTGATGATTGAACATATATGTTCATAATGCTTTTTTTCATTTGTCATGAAATTGTGTTGAGTACAAAATTATTTCCTCATTATTTGTAATGATTCAAATGTTGAATTATAATTATTATTGGTTATAGTTATATCCAATCTTAAAGTTTCGTTAATTTTTATGTAAATTTTCATGATTTTCCAAAAATAATTGACTTTGTTAATAATTTTATTTGAAATAATATGATATTGTTATCCTATGTTTTTATTTTATTAAAAAATTTGTATTGTATTAAAAATAGATATTGTTCATTTTATATTATCTTTGAATAAAAAATATCTTTTATTTTTCAATGTTTAAAAAAATTCTAGTTTCATCTGATTTTAAAGATAAAAATTGAAGAATTAATTAAAATAATAATGGATAATATCTCCACTTATTATCATTATTTTTAACATGATTTTTATAATTGAAATGCAATTATACGATAATATTTATCATGTAAATAAATAATCTGAAAAAAATATAATACTCATTAATTCTTAATGATATCCTAATGTTTAAAAAAACCAAGATATTAATCTATTTTAAGGTATAGGTACTTATATATTCACTTATTTACAAACAATATATTATAATTAATTATTTTTATAATTGATTATATATTACAAGGGAGGCTAACCTTGAAATTTCATGTGAAATCAAGTTTGATATTTATCCTGATGACCATGATTCTACTCTTGGGAATTACAGCATTAAGTGCTGTAAACGTAGATGATGGAAATCAGACAAGTATCGAACAAAAGGTGGTTTCCGACACAACATCTGTCCAAGTGACACGTGATGTAGAGGAAACTGTAAGTAACACGAAGACGAATGAAATAAAGAAAGAAGACTATGAAAAAGAACAAACAGATACAAATACAAAAAATAAAATAGAAACAGATACGACACATAGTAAAGATATAAAGCAGACTCCAA
>MUZY01000082.1:18849-20045 GCA_003266065.1 Methanosphaera sp. rholeuAM130 | reverse complement strand
TTTCAGGATTGGTTCCTCTATCTTTGTTTCCACCGTATTTGGTTTGTAATCTGCTAAGTCCAACTGGACCGTCCACATATACTCTTCTTAGTAATGCAGCAGTTCTTACATACCACCAATCCGGATTTTCTGGTCTGCGTTCTTTATGTACACCTGTTTTTACAAACCGTGCCCATGAAGGTTCATTAATTTTATCGTTTTCTTTTAATTCTTTACTCACTGCGCTAATTAAACTATCAGCAGGTACATCGAATGCTGTTGTCATTGTTTAATTTGCCTCCTATTAAATTAATATATTATTAAATAAAGACTATAACCTTTTAGAGATTATCCCTTCCTTTTATATAACACCGCAACATTACCTCTGACATCAACAAGTTGACTTTTTGTATTGGTCACGATTTCCTCTAGAAACTCATCCTTGTTGGATGCGATACTTCTGGTAAAACGTACCTTTACAATTTCATTGTTTTTTAGTTGACGTCTGATTTCTTCAAACACGTTTTCGTTAATACCGTTTTTTCCAATATTAATTTCAACCGCATTTAATGAATTTCTCATTATTTCCTTTCTGTTCTGGATTTTACTCATATATTCAACTCCATTAAACCTAATCTTGCTTAGGAGTGTATAAAACTCTCGTTGTATGTCCGCATTCAAGACATTTTCTTGATATGCAGTCACCTGAAAGTCTTACTCTTAAGTTAGCTCCGGGCTTGAGGAATGAGTTGCATTTTTTACAAAACCTTCCCCGCCAATAATGTGGTAATGTAATGTTATATCTAGTAGAGATACTACGAGTTAACTTAACATAACGATTTGATCTTTCTGGGTGTCTGGAAAACTCCTTCTCGGCGAGATTAAATAAAATCTCCATTCGCTCCAAGGCGATTTTATTGGTCCATTTAGGTCGATTTCTTCTACTCAAAAATATCTAATCCTCTAAAAAAATATAGAATATTCTTCTTAAGTGCAAGGAATGACTTTATGACAAGCATAAAATCTGATTATTAACTTAAGAACAATAATATAATTTATGTTTAGCATTACTTAAATATGTTATGTTGACTTCTTTGGTATTTTTTACAAATTTTCTTTTAGAAGTAATAATCTTAACGATACGCTTTCATTAACTATTTTTTAAACGGATGTTATGTGAAGAATTACCTGTTGATTGAAAGTTTTTGCTTTCTATA
>MUZY01000082.1:18173-18814 GCA_003266065.1 Methanosphaera sp. rholeuAM130 | reverse complement strand
GAACTAATATTAATATGATTTAAAATACCAATTTTTTGATTTTTAAAGGGATATTAATGAAAAGGTTTAACACGCTTACTATCAAGGTCAACGAATATAAGGTAATAGCATATTACATTGCATGCGTACTTATACTTGTAGGTTTATTCATGCTAATTCCAATAGCCAATGCCATAATATTCCATGATTTGGACAAATACCTTTATTCATTCATAATATCATCTGGTCTGTCCATAATTATCGGATTGGTATTGTACTACAAGACTGAATACGATAAGAAAATGAGATTATCGTTAAAGGCATCATTATTTTTTGTAATGCTGATATGGTTAATAACGGCACTCTTTGCGGCTTTGCCATTTTTAATATCAGGGGATATGTCCTTCATAGACGCATACTTTGAAAGCATGTCCGGAATAACATCCACAGGTTTTACATTATATGACAGCGACATGCTTCCCTATTCCATCGCCATATGGAGATGTATACTTCAATGGTTTGGCGGTTTGGGAATAATCTTCCTCTTGTTGGTTATAAGTCCGTCAATAGCAAACCTGAAAAGATTATATATAGCCGAAGGAAAAACAGAGCAGATAAATCCGAACATTGCCCATAACGCAAAAAACTTCATTAAAATCTAC
>MUZY01000082.1:16761-17947 GCA_003266065.1 Methanosphaera sp. rholeuAM130 | reverse complement strand
TTTTTCCTATTGATTATAGTAGCCACCATAGTCATAGCCCTAAACTTATACTTTGAAGGATTTTACAATCAGGACATAATAATGATATTGAGGCATTCCCTCTTTCAGGTAACCAGCGTATTGACTTCCACGGGATTTTCATCAACCGACATTAACCTGTGGACGCCATTCAGTTCCAGCATACTGGTGATACTGATGTTTATCGGCGGATGCGTATGTTCCACGGCCGGTGGAATAAAGGTATACAATATCATAATAATGTTCAAGTCAATAGTCTGGGAAGTCCAACGCATGTTCCTTCCCAACAATATGGTAATAAAAAGGAACGTATTTCATGATAGGCAGTTACGGCAGATTTCATCGGAAACCATAAGTATAGTACACGTCTACATAGTCCTCTACGTGTTGCTCTTTTTAATAAGTACGGGAGTGGTGCTTATTCACTGTCAGGACATACAGTTGGCAAGCTCCGTTGTAGCCGCATCCGTGGGAAACACGGGACTGGCACCATCATACATCGATTCGTCCCTTCCGTTAGTTATAAAAATAACCTTAATAATAGACTTCTGGGCGGGAAGAATAGGAATATGGCCAATATTATTGCCGATATTTTCAGTTTCCAATAAAATTCGTAAATAGTATGTATGTTCCTCCATTATTTTTTTCATTAAATCTTTTTTATCTAATTTTTTCATTAAATTACTTTTTAAATGATTAGGATTTTTAATTGGGCATATTTTTAATATTTAAAATTGTTAAGCATTTGCAATTTAAATGTGGGTCGTTTTTTTGAGTGCTGGTATAAGAAAACATTGCCTACTGTATGATGATAACCGTGTTAATTATCAATCTCCAATTTGAATAATTATAATATTATTAAAAATTTTCTCAAAAATAATAATATTTATATACTATAATTAATATAATATTATATATTGTTTAATAATATCAGAACATTTTATAAATATGTATATTGTCTAATATGAATCTGAAAAGAGTATATTATTAACAAAAAATCAGTTTTAATATTATAAATAGAATTAATTTGGCAGGGAGTAATAAAATGACAGATTATAAATTTTCAGACAGTCACCGTTTACACCCGAACTATGGTAGATCCTCGAGATTTTGTAGGCCGCAAAGAAATTGTTGAAAATATAATAAAATACATTCCAACAGTTCTAAC
>MUZY01000082.1:12207-16696 GCA_003266065.1 Methanosphaera sp. rholeuAM130 | reverse complement strand
ATTTACATTCATTTATTCAACAGCTTGTTCGGGATTTATTAAATAAAATTGGAAATAAGAACTGGGCTGCTGATATTGTTCAATCATTTGGGGATAATATTGAGCAAGTAGGATTTATGAGTGCCAATCTAAAGTTCACTCCTAAAGCAAATTATCCGGAATCTTTGATAGATACATTTGATGTATTTATAAAGGATGTCGCAAATAACATAGGATCTAATAGGGCTATAATGATTATTTTTGGATGATATCAATGGACTTAGCCAAACACCGGATTTTGCTGATTGGTTTAGGGGTTGATGCATAAGTTAACTTTCGAATATGATGGGCAGATACCTATTTGTTTTCTTTTAACTGGTTATCCTGAAAATTTAATCAGGTTGCAAAATCATAATGAATCGTTCAACAGATTATTCTATCATTATGAACTCCTTCCATTAGCTCTGAAGATGTTTCAAAATTTTTCAAGGATAAATTTAACCAGGTGAATATCACATATTCCGATGATATTATTGATTTGATTGTACACTCCTCTTATGGCATACCATTAGTAATGCAGGAAATAGGAGATAGCATTTACTGGTTATGTGATGAATCACAACATATAAACCTTAATATAGCTATTAATGGCATAAAAAACGCGTCTAAAACAATACATGACCGTTATTTAAATTCAATAATCTCCGATGAAAATTATATTAAACTACTGCAAATAATTAGCAGGATATTGACTCCGATAATCTTACTGGTTTTGATACTAATGATATTAAAAAGGAGTTAAAAAAAGAGGAGTATGTGATTCTAAACGCATTCCTTGATGAAGCATTGGAAAATGATATAATTACAAAAGTAAGTCATAATGAGGATAATGTCTATAAATTCAATAATCCGTTATATATTGTTTACATCAGGTTAGAAAATTTGTTTAAAGATTAATTTAATTTTTAATCTTCTATTTTTTTTGGAAGTTATTTTTTCTCATTTAGTATTGATTCAATCAAGCAAATGGAAGAATTCTTCCAAGTAGTCTATCTGACCTAACGGGTAAGATTTTTTATCGTCAATGATGTCGATTATTATATCCGTTACCTCTTCGGGTGTCAACGTACTCGTTTCCACTTCCTGAACGATGTCGCCGTACGTTTCATAGCTTTCCTGGGTACATATTCCAAGTATTTCGGCTTCTATGTTCTCCTGGATTTTTCTGTCTGACCAGTCCCTTGCATCCAGTCGTTTTTTGAGTTCTGTCGGGTTGCATCTAAGCACTATTATCTTATCGGCATTCGGATAGTCCTGTGCAAGGTGTCCCTCAAAGATTATTGTCCCGTCTTCACATTCGCCCTTGATTTTATCAACTAACGGCATCATCTTATCTATATCCACTATTCTATATCCGCGAAGTTCATCAGTACCCATGTTTAAATCATAATTGTCCAAGAGATAATTGATACTTATCAGCTTGGCACCTATTTTATTTGCCAGGATATTTGAAATGCTTGTCTTTCCACATCCGGGAGTTCCCGTAATTATTATCATCATGCTATCAAAGTCCTTTTAAAATGTCCATCCAAAATAACCGGTAACGGCCGAACCGATAACCGGCGTAACGTATCCTTCCACAAGTGCCGCTATTATAAGCAGTATTACTATAACTGTAATGCTTAGTACTATGTCCTTGATTATAACGGATGAATTCTTCAATTCTCCCCTGAATGTCTTGTCCCTTTGAAGCACTCCCTTAATCAAATTGATTTCAAGTCTTGTCACAAGCAATGCACATACTACGGATAATATCAGCTGGGGAATTTCAAATATTCCGTGAGGCACGATGTATATCAGCATCAGCGGTGCCGGTACGAGTGTAAACATGAATCCTATTACCACTCCGTTGAAGAAGAGTATAATAAGTGAAAATATTGAAAAGAGAAATCCCAGCAATATGATTAATAACGCTATTTCAAGGTTGTTTAGGAAGATGTTGGTCGTCAAAACGGAGGTATCCGAAGAAATGTTTTTGGCGACATTTCTGATGGCTTCCATCGCATAGTTATAAAACACGTCGCTGAATACGTATCCTACCGCTATGGCTATTGCAAAGATAATCGTGACAAACAGTATGTAATTCTTGTTCCTATGGAAGTATTCCCTGAGGTTTTCTTTATTGTATATTTCTTTCAAGTATTCGGTAATCATAAATAATTGTTTCCTATAACTTTTTTTCTTATTCCCATAATTTAAATAAAAAATATCAACTATTATTAATTTAGAAAATCTCATTAATAATGATTATTGTCGGAGGTTAATGTTGCATTCTATTATTATTCAAAGTCAAGTAAAAAAAGGTTGGTTGAAGGAGAGTTACATTGTTCTTATAACGTCTCTAATAGCTTCAGGGTCACTTGATACCTGTGTAGGTTCTTCACATGCCTCAATTGCCACGTTAGGGTCTTTAAGTACATGGCCTGTAACTACACATACGACGCGTTCACCCTTATCGATGTCACCGTTTTCAACCAGTTTTCTAAGTCCGGCAATTGAAGCTGCACTGGCAGGCTCCACACCGATTCCTTCGGTTCTTGCAAGATACTTTTGTGCATCGAGTATTTCATCGTCGCTGACGGTTTCGGCAGTACCGTTTGATTCCTTGATTGCACGCATAGCCTTAAGTGTACTTACGGGTGCACCGATTCTGATGGCGGTTGCAATCGTTTCTGGATTTTCAACAGGTACGACTTCATCTGTACCCGCTTTTATGGCATTTGCTATAGGTGCACTGTTTTCTGCCTGAATACCTGTCATCATTGGAGTGTCCTTCATATATCCTGCTTCCTTGAATTCGCTGATACCCTTCCATATGGCGGATATGTTTCCTGCATTACCAACGGGCAGCACTATTCTGTCAGGACTTTCCCATCCCAAGTCATGCACTATTTCCATACCGATTGTTTTCTGACCTTCCAATCTGTAGGGGTTAATGGAATTTAAAAGATATAGTTCACCGTCCAATGCCAGTTTGGTGATCGTTTTCAATGCATCATCGAAGTTTCCATCTACACCGAATACTTTTGCTCCGTGGAACATTGCCTGTGCCAGTTTACCTAAGGCAACCTTTCCGGCCGGAAGCAGAACTGCACATTTGAGTCCTGCACGGGCAGCATAAGCCGACAGTGAAGCTGACGTGTTACCTGTAGAAGCACAGCCTACCATACCAACTCCCAGGTCGACAGCCTTGGTTGTACCAACGCTCATACCCCTATCCTTGAAACTTCCGGTAGGGTTTGATCCTTCTACCTTAACGTATAGGTCGATGCCCAGTTCGTCACCTATCTTGTCACATTTGCAGAATGGTGTTCCACCTTCGTCCAAGCTTATTCTGTTGTCTGCGTTAACCGGTAGAAATTCCTTATATTTCCATATGTTGTCACGTCTGTTTTCAAATATGTCCTTGGATATGCCGTCTGTGTCCACTTCAACTTCAAGTATTGAATCACACTTTTTACAAGTGTATATTATTTCATCATCGTCATATTCTGCTCCACATGATATACATCTAATCATTTAAATTCTCCTTTCAATAATTTAGTAAAATAACTGTTAAGTATTTATCTATATTATATGTTATTTATTTTCTAACTAATAACTTTTAGTATGTTTCTTTTATAATTGCCTATTTTTTTAGGAAATAATGTGAAGTAAGTATTCATAAGAAAGAAATAATCATTCATTAGAAATGGTGGTGAAAGGCTTTTACAGGATTATTATGTGGCATATGTTTGAATTGATTCTTTGATTTAATCAATATTGAAGTAATCATGGATTCATTATGCATAGCAAATAATAGAGGTACACATAATGCAATAGGGTATAGATTATGGAGCTGTATCAGGCTCCATGTCCTCCACCCATGAGGTAACTTATTATCACGATAAGTACCCCTACGCTGATTATCTTCAATGTAGTTTTAGTCATGCTCTCCTTGGATATTCTGCCCAGATAACAACCCAATATGATCATAAGGCTGAAACATATTATGAGTGTGGCGGTAAGTGCAGTGTATATGTCACTAAAGAGGAAAAATGGTATCGACGGGATAAACGATCCCATAAAGCTTGCACTTCCATGGGTAAGCATACTCATGAATACCCTGTATTTTGCCTGCTGATGAATAAGCGTGTCGTCCAATGAACGTTCTTCAAGCAGCATCTTGCTTTCAAGTTCCCGGATAATCTTTCCTTCCTCCGCCTGTTCACCGACGTATGAACCGAAACCGTTGGACAAGGCTATAGCGATACCACCGCTAAGGCCTGTCAGACCAACAGTCAATGGATTAACGGTAGCACCGCCGCTTATTCCAACGATGGCCGCCGTAAGGGATATACTCATAACGGTCAGTATTCCGTCAAGTGAACCTAACGCGACATATCTGCTTAGTTCAATATAATCCTTAATGATTTGCTTTAATGTTACCTTCATAAAAAATCTAACTCTC
>MUZY01000082.1:7497-12160 GCA_003266065.1 Methanosphaera sp. rholeuAM130 | reverse complement strand
GCCAGTGACAGTTCACCTGCAAGCACGATACCCGCTACAATGCTTGCAAATCGCGTAACCTTGCCGGAACCCTTACAGTCCATCATGTTCAAACATTCGCTGGCGGTTTCAAGTCTTGTACCTCCACCGATTGTGGCAACAGGCAAATCAGGTAACGTAATGCTGAAGTATAAGTCGCCGTCCTTGTTTTCAGCGGATGTTATGCCTATACTTCCTTCCACCACATGGGCGGGATCCTGTCCGCATGCCAGGAATATGGCCGCAACCATATTGGCGAAGTGTGCATTGAAACCGTAGCTTCCACTTATGGCGGAACCCAGTAGGTTTTTAACGTAATTTACCTCCACAATTGCCTCCGTGGTAGTTTTCAATGTTTTTTCAACAATTTCCTTAGGAACGGTCACTTCCGCTACAATACTTTTTCCACGACCTTCAACCATGTTTATGGCGGAAGGCTTTTTATCGACACATAGGTTGCCGCTTAATGCTATAACTTGGATATCGTTTTCCTCTTCGATAAGTGACAGCGCCTTTTCAGTGGCGATGGTGACCATGTTCATACCCATACTGTCACCCGTATAATATACGAATCTTGGATATACGTATCTGCCGACTATTACAATCGGATCTATCTTGATTAACTTGCCGTGGCTTGTGGTAGTCTCGGCCAGTTCCTTTATCTTTTCAAAGTTGTCTTCAATCCAGGTCTTCAGTTTATTTGCCTCGAATACTGATTTTGTCTTGATTGCAGGAGCTCTTGTCATCTGGTTGTTTACGATGGATATTTTGCAGTTATCGGAACGTCTAATGACTGAGCAGCCCCTGTTGACTGATGCAAGAAGTGCCCCCTCCGTAGTTGCAAGCGGCACGTAAGTGTTGATTGTTTCCTCGTCGTTGGTTATTTTCAATGGTCCGGCCACGCCCAAAGGAACCTGAATGGTACCTATAGGATTTTCAATATTCTTTTTTGAAGTGTCCGTCATGTCAATGGAATAGCTTCCGATATGTTCGAGTTTGGTGTCGGTCTTGTCTTCAATAAATTGTCTTCTGATATCAGTTGCCTCGTTGGCACTGTCGCAGATGGATTCCAGTTGATGAATCTTTATTTCACCATTTTCCAGTTTCATTAATATTTCATCTATAGTTAAATCCATAATAATCCCCCATTAGTAGTAATCTCAAATCCAATTTTTTTATCATTAGTTATAGAAATATTTTGTTTGGATTAAATAAGTATTTTATTGATATTGTAANNATAAATCGTTTATTATTGATATGATTTCACTAGGTATGTCTGCTACGTGTACACCATATTCTCTCATAATCTCTTTTTTATGCTGAGCCGTACCGTCAGTACCTTCAATTATTGCTCCTGCATGACCCATACGTTTACCCAGCGGTGCGGATACACCTGCGATAAATGATATGACCGGTTTTGAAATGTTTTCCTGGGCATATTTAGCCGCTTTAATCTCGGCGATTCCACCTATTTCACCTAAGAGTACGATTATTTCAGTTTCGGGGTCGGCTTCAAATGCGTCCAATGCACTGATAAAGTCCATACCTGTTACCGGGTCTCCACCTACACCCAGACATGTGCTCTGTCCTAGTCCTGCATCGGTTATTTGGCTGGCAATTTCATATGTCAATGTTCCGCTTCTGGATACCAATCCAACGTTTCCCTTGTTGAATATGTGTGTTGGCATGATTCCAAGCTTACCGATTTCCGGTGTAATGATACCTGGGGTATTCGGTCCAATTACTATGGTATCATGTTGTTTTGCGTATTTCATTATTTCCATGGAGTCCTGTATCGGTACGTGTTCGGTTATGATGATTACCAAGTCAAGCTCGGATATTGCTTCAAATGCAGCATCCTTTACAAATGGTGCAGGTATGAATATTATGCTGGCATTTACGTTTGGATGGTGTTTTTTTATTTCCTCAACGGAATTGTATACAGGCAATCCTTCCACTTCTTGACCTGCTTTGCCGGGACTGGTACCTGCAACGATGTTAGTGCCATATTTCAGCATTTCTTTCGTATGGAATCTTCCTTGTTTTCCGGTAATTCCCTGTACTATAGCTTCAGTATTTTCATCAAGTAAAATCAATTTAATCTCTCCTTATTATATTCAAAACTTTTAACATGATTTAAGTAAAACTTCTTAAAACTATTATCTATTGTTATTCATTAATTATTTTGTCTTTAATTATATAAAAAGTTTATTTTTCAAATTATATTATTTGCATTAATCGGTTAAAATAATGGGTTAATATCCATAGTTAATAATGATATTCGGTCATTTAATAATAATTCAAATGATGAATGATGGATATTATTCCAATATCCTGCATCTGTGGATAAACGCCCCGGACAAATCAATTACATTGCAGTTCATTATTGCGCTCACAGAGAATATTGCACTGCCTGGGATTACGTTACATGCCGTTGACTTTTTAACAAGATAGGTGTTCCCATATCCGAGAATTGCACCCATTGCCGCTCCGGCCACAACGCCCACGTCATTAACGTTTTCAACGCTTGCTACAATTACGGGATCATCAGTGCACGACGACACAAATCCCACGCCCGGTATCTCTTTAATGTCCTCCACTACGCTGCAAGATACAGAGCCGACATTATCCATACCTTCGATTGCCTTCGTTGCCTTCATGGCCACATCCGATACGAAGGATTCTCCACAGTATGTATCAAAGGCTATTACAACGGCATCAGGATAGTAGTCCGGATTCAATTCGATTTCAGCATAGCTTATGCCCTCACCAGCATCATCTTTTGTTTTGGATACTCCCCTCAAGTCATCAAAGCCCAATGCATTTTCATATAGTATGTCATAAACTTTTCTATTGGTAACTTCCAATGTCATATCATCCTTTATGATGCTTGTAACGGTAATGTCGTCACCGGTTACGTTTGTGACTTTCGAAAAGATAACATTATCGTCAATTATCCGGGACAACGAATCATCCACATTATTCACTATATCTTCACAGCAAGAAATATCATTATCCGATATGTCAAGTCCCATACAAATCATTTTCATATAAATCATAGACCTAATAATTTAACTTATGTTATATATTTCTATAATTAACAATATATTAATTAATTAGATGAAAAAATATTATTTGAATTAATGAGTATTATGGGATGATTAAAATTAATACCAATGTATGTGCTTCAATAACCGATAATAACGTGGAAGACATTATCAAAACAGTAAATAAGATAAAAAACGAGGACATCGATTATATTGAATTGAGGTTGGATTTGATAGAAGATGTTGATAGCGCTCTGGCAAAGGAGTTAATCGGACAAATCAAACATTTAACGGATAAACGGGTAATACTGACCAACAGAACAAAACTGGAGGGTGGATTCTTCGAGGGAAGTGAGGCCGAACGCATTCAGATACTGGTCGATAACGCCGGTCTGGTGGATATTGTGGATGTGGAGCTCTTCACGGATAAACAGTTAAGGCAACGTGTGATAGACGCATCAAACAAAACGATAATATCATATCATAACTTTTCTCAAACATTGGACATTGACGCTTTGCAAAAGATCATCGATGAAGCCTCTAAGATTGGGGATATAGCTAAAATAGCCGTGAAACCTAACAGTTTGGAGGATACATATGTTGTATTAAAACTGCTGATGGACAATGATGACTTGGTTGCCATAAGTATGGACAATATCGGTTCATATACACGGATTATATCGCCGATATTGGGTTCTCCCATCACCTACGCTTCCGTTGGAGAATCCTCTGCACCCGGGCAGCTGGATATTGAACGTACAATTTCAATGATAAAAGAATTAAAGCAGGATTAAAATGAACGATGATGAACGCAATATAATCAAAACGTTAAATAAGCTTGGAGTTGATACGCGATACATCAGTTTGTATGAAAATAAGATTTATATAAACAACATCAAGTTTTCAAGGTTTTCAAGAAAGAAGGAAGATGATTTTCATCAGACATATCCGGATATTGATGTAATCCGGTCAAAGCTATTCCAGAAGATATGCGTTAAGGTATCAAGGACGGTTAAAAGTCAGATAAAACCAAGGGATGTACTCTACATAAGTGATGACAGCACTCCAAAGTCCTTATTGTTGAATGTTGTTATGGAACCATATAAAAGAAAGTATGGCATAACAGTTACGGATGATTTTGCCAAAGCAAATAAAAGCGTTAGTTCAATGTGCATCAATGACTTCGTCAATGAATATGTCCGTTTAATGATTAACGCAAATCGGATAACCGGTTGCTTGGAGGAAAATGTGGTTTATCCATTGATTCATATAGATAATGAATGGATTAACGATTGGATTAAAACGACTGATCTGTGTTATGATTTGGAAGATGAATTCGACGACGAAGTTGAAGATGAAATCATTGAATTTCTGGATACGAAAATACCGAACGTAAGGGAATCCATAATGCAGTCAGTAGATTACCTGGATGCTATTGATAGAAAAATATAATTTGAATGAAGGTGTGATTATGGTTTTACATGAAGTATATTCTTATGATGAAGTTGCTGATGCAATGTTTGTTTCCATACCTGTTGATTATGAGTATGAGGGTGTGATGAAGGTAGATAATGGAGTATTTTTGGAATATGATGTTG
>MUZY01000082.1:0-7445 GCA_003266065.1 Methanosphaera sp. rholeuAM130 | reverse complement strand
ATTTAAATCAACATATCGATAACAATGTTAAATTACATGATGTTGTCAATGCAGTAAGTATAATACAATAGGATTCTCATTAACCCAACACATTCTACTTAAACTCCAAGTCATGAATTTCCAATGATCATTGTAGGGGCAGTTAACTTTTTAACTATCCGACAATATTTCTTATTTTTTCCATTTTTATAGTATTTCGACTTCAAAAATACGTGTTTCTGGGCAGCTATGAACTTGACCTTTTTTTAATAATAAATGTGATTATTGTCCTTAATTTAACTTTTTGGTTAATTTGGGATAATGGGGTGATATTAACCTCTTATCCAAATAATCCAACCCCAATTAAAAGATAATTTTTAAGGTTGAACAATTGTTAATTTATTCTCAAAATAATCGAAAAATATATTCAAAAGATAAAATTATTAATCTTAAGAATGAAAAGTATAATTAGTTATAAAAAAACGAATATGGGTGTAAATGAAGTGTCATCAAATTCAACAGGCAAAATATTTAAGGTAACAACATTCGGTTCAAGTCACGGAGTGGCATTAGGTGCAGTTATAGACGGCTGTCCAGCAGGACTTGAACTGACACGTGAAGATATACAGGAAGAGCTCGACAAGAGACGGCCGGGAACAAGCAAGATAACCACGGTACGTGACGAAAAAGATCAGGTGGAAATACTGTCAGGACTCTTCAACGGCAAAACCGATGGAACACCAATAGCAGCCATTGTAAAAAACAGGGATCAAAGAAGTAAAAACTATGACAACCTGATAAATAAGCCAAGACCTGGTCATGGAGACTTATGCTGGTATGAAAAATACTTAAACTATGACTATCGGGGAGGAGGCCGTGGAAGCGGAAGAGTAACAATCGGTCATGTAATCGGTGGGGCAGTGGCAAAGAAGCTATTGGAAAGATATTCCATTACAACGACGGCACATGTAACACAGATATACAATATTAAAACTGAAAAGGAATACTCATTGGACAAGATAAAAGAAAACATTGCAAAAAACAATGTAAGATGTGCCGATTTGGAAATGGCCAAGAAAATGGAAGAGGAAATACTGAAGGCCAAGGAAAATGGTGACTCGTTGGGTGGAATAGTAGAAATAATAATCGATAATCTGCCTATAGGATTGGGCCAACCCATATTTGATAAGATGGATGGACAACTTGCTAAGGCACTGATGAACATTGGAGCGGTAAAGGGCGTTGAGATAGGACTGGGATTTGACAGCGTGATGCTTAAGGGTAGTCAGATGAATGATGAATTTAGGATGGAAAACGGTAAAATTACCACAAAAACCAATAACGCCGGTGGAGTGCTTGGTGGAATGACCAATGGAATGCCGCTGGTAATTAGAATTGCAGTTAAACCCACTCCATCAGTAAGCGGTATTCAAAACACTGTAAATTTAGAGTCAGGATGTGATGATACGATTGACATTACCGGTCGCCATGACCCATGCATATGTCCAAGAATAACGACAGTAGCCGAATCAGCATGTAACATGGTTATTGTTGACAATATGTTAAGTGCAGGATTCATACATCCGGATAATATCGATAAATAATTAAATGATTTATTCAAATCTTTAATTTTCTCTTTTTTTAGTGTAGTAATGATTTAAATTAGAAATTTTTTAAAGTAAAACAAGTTTTTTTAAAGTAAATAAGCCATGAGAGGGATTTGAACCCTCGATCCCTTGATTACGAATCAAGTGCTGTGCCGGGCTGAGCTACCATGGCATTTAATAAATTTAATATGAAGGTTAATGAATTAACCTTCTAAATACGGATCTAAGTCAATGGATAATCCATCCGTTGCTGCAATAGTTCTGACACCTGTATTCTGTGTGATTACTCTTGTATTCTGGAAGGGATTATTCATTATGAGATTAACCCCTAGATGTGTCATTATTGCTAGTTTTGGTTGTATTTCTTCGATTAACTGTTGAAAGTCAATAGTTCTTAAATGACCTTTGATTCTGCGTTCCCCTTCCTTAATCACACAACCGATTAATACGTCCGCTCCTTCATGATCTTCATGTAACTCTGGGAAATACTCTGTATCTGCTGTGTAACTAATTGAGAAACCATTGTAGTCTATATTGAAACCGGTGCAAGTAGGATCACCATGATGAGTAGCAGTACCTCTGACTGTTACCGAACCGTTTTTTATAACATCGCCAGGATGGATTGTTGAGACTGTCGGTTTAGTTTGATGATATCTTGATATCCCTGGACCAATATCCTCATATCCGTTCAAAACACTTTCACTAGCAATTACATGTCCTGTTCTTTTTGTCATTCCTTGTGTCATAGCTTCGATTAATACTTCTGCATCGTTGTAATGGTCAGTATGGCAATGGCTTACCAGTAACATGTTAATTTTACGTGGATTTAATCCATATTGGTGACTGCGTACCAGTGCACCAGGTCCTGGATCAACATGTAGGGTTCTGTTACCCATATCATCAATTCTGAAACCACCCGTCATTCTCTTCTGGCTAATCGTAGCGAATCTACCTCCACCAGTTCCTAGAAATTGGAGTTTCATGTTATCGCCTATTTTTTTAATTATTAGTATCTATGTATATACTTACTTAACTATATGGTAAAAACTTAATATATACTTTTCTAATAAATTAGAGATTAACATATGAATCCATGTTGATATATCCTTAATGAATTATTTGACACTTCAACTATATAATTGTATTTACTTGTTTTTTTCAAGGACAGCTCTTAAATATTCGGCAGTATAGGTATCTGTTTCAATAATTTCTTCAGGTGTCCCCTGAGCTATTAATTCGCCACCATATTTGCCGCCATCAGGTCCCAAATCAATAATGTAGTCTGCAGTCTTAATAACGTCAAGGTTATGTTCAATGACAATCAGCGTATTTCCCTGATTTCTTAATTTGCATAGCACCTTGAGTAACTTGTTGATATCCTCGAAGTGAAGTCCTGTTGTAGGTTCGTCCAGGATATATAAAGTATTCGACGTGTTTTGACGGCTGAGTTCCTTGGCCAGTTTAACACGTTGTGCTTCTCCACCTGATAATGTGGTGGCCGGTTGACCAAGCTTGATGTATCCCAATCCAACATCCACCAATGTTTGCAGTTTACGTTTAATCTTAGGCAAATGCTGGAAAAATTCCAATGCCTCATCACAGGTCATCTCCAGGATCTCATAAATGTTCTTTCCCTTATAGCGAATATCAAGCGTTTCATGGTTGTAACGCTTACCTTCACATACGTCACACGGTACATAGACATCCGCTAAGAAATGCATTTCTATCTGTACGATACCGTCACCGCTGCATGCTTCACATCGTCCGCCTTTGACGTTGAAACTGAATCTTCCCGGTTTATATCCTCGTTGTTTGGATTCGGGAGTCTGTGCAAATAATTCACGAATATATGTAAATAATCCGATATATGTTGCAGGATTTGATCTGGGGGTACGTCCAATAGGCGATTGGTCTATTACAATTATCTTGTCAATGTTTTCAACGCCCTTGATGCTTTTATGTTTGCCTACCTTATGTTTATGCTTTTTTGTCAAAAGCTCATCAATTCCATGATAGAGTATTTCATTGACGAGCGTACTTTTTCCACTGCCGCTTACGCCGGTTACGCATATGAATTCACCTAGAGGGAAGTCGACATTGATGTTTTTGAGGTTATTTTCGCATGCTCCAATAACGGTAATCTTTTTACCAGTACCCTCATGCCGTTTTTTTGGTATTGGAATGCTCTTTTTGCCGGATAGATATTGTCCAGTGAGCGAATCTTTGTTGTTTTTAATGTCTTCAGGGGTTCCCTGTGCAATAAGCAGTCCTCCATGCTCTCCTGCACCCGGACCTATATCCACCACATGATCTGCTTCAAGTATTGTTTCTTCGTCATGTTCCACAACTATCAGGGTATTACCAATATCTCTTAGGTGCTTCAACGTTCCGATAAGCTTCATATTATCCTTTTGATGAAGACCGATACTTGGTTCGTCAAGAACGTACAGTACACCCACCAATCTGCTACCAATTTGTGTGGCCAGTCTGATACGTTGTGCCTCCCCACCGGAAAGCGTACCCGATGAACGGGCAAGCGTCAGATAATTCAGTCCAACATCATTTAAGAAGGACAGTCTTTCATTAATTTCCTTCAGTATTTCATGACCAATAAATTCCTGCCTTTCGGTTAATTCCAGATTTTCAAAGAATTTCTGGCAATCATTAAGCGACAGCTTAGTCAAATCTGCAATGTTTATGTCACCTACCGTTACGGCAAGCATCTCGGGTTTGAGTCTATCGCCATGACACATCGGACAGTCATTCAAGGACATGTATGTACGTGCGGCCTTTCTTCTATAACGGGATTTTGTCTCTATGAACAGTCTTTTCATATATGGGATTACGCCTTCAAATGGTTTTGTTTGAGTTCTGGTTTTGCCCGCCCTTTCAAATGTAAATGTAATGTTTTCATCACCGCTGCCGTATAAGAGTATGTCCTTATGTTTTTGTGATAATGTATGGTACGGTACGTCAAGGTTAAATCCGTAATGGGTGGCGACTCCCGCAAGTAACTTGTTGAAGTAGGTATCCGTTTTTGTTGAATTGCTCCACGGCTTTATGGCTCCCTCATGCAGGCTTAACGTTTTGTCCGGAACTACCAAGTCGGGGTCTGCTTCCATGGTACTTCCTATACCGTTACATAAAGGACATGCCGCTTGCGGATTGTTGAATGAGAACATACGTGGACTGATTTCGGTAAAGCTTATGCCACAGTCCGGACATGCCAACGCTTCGCTATATGTCTGGTCTGGCTTATCGGAGTTATTGTTTGCAATGGTCACCAGTCCTTCACCCACATCAAGTGCCGTTTCGACAGATTCAACCAATCGTTTTCTGAAGTTTTCATTATTGGCCACTTTAAGTCTATCCACAACAACCTCAATCACATGCTTATTGTTTTTATTAAGTTTGATTTCTTCATCCAATGAATATATTTCACCGTCTACCCTTACCCTTACGAATCCTTTTTCCTTAAGGCTTTCAAATACTTTCAAATGCATGCCCTTACGATTCTTGACGACGGGTGCAAGTACAAGTATCTTTTCATGTTCATTTTCTTCAATAATTATCTGTGATATTTGACCGGGAGTTTGCTGTGATATCTCTTTTCCGCAGTTGTAACAGTGGGCTATACCTATTCTGGCATACAGCAGTCTTAGATAGTCATATATTTCCGTAACCGTTCCAACGGTAGAACGCGGATTGACGCGTGTTGTTTTCTGGTCAATTGATATTGCAGGAGATAATCCTTCTATATAGTCCACTTCCGGTTTTTCCATCTGTCCTAGAAACTGCCTTGCATATGCGGATAATGATTCAACATATCTGCGTTGTCCCTCTGCATATATCGTGTCGAATGCCAGTGATGATTTACCTGAACCGCTAAGACCCGTTATCACGATAAATTCATCGCGTGGGATTGTCAGGTCAATATTCTGTAGGTTATGTTCTCTGGCACCTTTGACTATTATCTTCTTATTTTGAATAGCTTCTTTTCTTATCTTATCCTTGGATTGCATGGAATTATCTCCATATTATATTCTTATTTTTTTTTAATTTTTTTTGAGTGACTAATAGCTTTGTAACTTTTAGTTAATAAAGAAAACTTTGCAAGACCCCCCTTAGTATTTGTGGGAGGGTTGATGATTTGCCGTAACGTAATCTTTTGCAACTACATCTAGTTTTCTTTAAGCTGAATAATCTGATCTCTTAGTTTGGCTGCTCTTTCAAAGTCCAACTCCTTGGCGGCTTTCTTCATTTGTTTTTCCAGTTCCTTAATCATTTCATCAATTTCATCGCCGGTAATATTTTCAATATCCTGCAGGTCATCCATGTTCTCTTTGATTTTCTTGTCTTTGAGTTTACGTACAACACTCCGTGGGATAATGTCATGGTCTTCATTATATTTAAGCTGGATTTTTCTTCTTCTTTGGGTTATCTCAACAGCATTTCGTACGCTATCGGTTATGTTATCGGCGTATAATATTACTTCACCTTCCACATTACGTGCAGCCCTTCCTATAGTTTGTATGAGGGAAGTCTGTGAACGAAGGAATCCTTCCTTATCTGCATCGAGAATTGCAACCAATGATACTTCAGGCAAGTCCAATCCTTCCCTCAAGAGGTTAACTCCTATCAGACAATCAAATTCTCCACGACGCAAGTCATCAATAATCTCTGTTCGTTCAAGTGTTGTAATTTCGGAGTGAAGATATCTTGCCTTGACGTCCATCTTTATATAATAATCTGTTAAATCCTCTGCCATCTTCTTGGTGAGACTTGTAACAAGTACTCTCTGGTCTTTTGCCACACGTTTTCTAATCTCTCCCAACAGGTCATCCACCTGATTTTTAACGGGTCTGATGATAGGTTTAGGATCAACCAGTCCGGTCGGTCTGATAATCTGTTCTACCTTATTCTGGCATCTTGACAGTTCAAATGGCGCTGGAGTAGCGGATACGTATAATACCTGATTTTGTGCAGCCATGAATTCATCAAATCTCAACGGCCTATTCTCTTTTGCACTGGGTAATCTGAAACCGTACTGTACAAGGGTTTCCTTTCTTGCACGGTCACCTTCATACATTCCTCTAATCTGGGGTACTGTTACGTGTGATTCGTCAATAATCGTTAAATAATCATCAGGGAAGTATTTGAGAAGTGAATATGGAGTTTCACCCCACTGTCTACCGTTCATGTGCATTGAATAATTTTCTATTCCCGAACAATAACCCAATTCCTGTATCATTTCAATGTCAAAGTTGGTACGCTGTTCAATGCGTTGTGCCTCAACGTACTTGCCGGTGGCCTTGAATGTGTTTATTCTTTCAGCCAATTCCTTCTTGATATTGTTGATTGCAACTTCCTGTTTTTGGCGTGCTATAACGAAGTGTTTGGCCGGAAAGATTATGACCTTCTTCAACTCTTCGATTATATTGTACTTCAATGGGTCAATCTTGTATATGACATCAATTTCATCCCCCCACATCTCCACCCTAAGTGCATAGTTTGCGTTTATGGGAAAGATTTCAATTACATCTCCACGTACTCTGAATTTGCCCCTTTCAAATTCAATATCGTTTCGACTATACTGCATTTCAACCAAATCCTTAAGTATGGCTTCACGGCTGATTTCCTGTTCACATTCCAGTTGAAGTGTAAACTCCGCATAATCCTCGGGAGAACCAATACCATAAATGCAGGATACGCTGCTGACTACTATGACGTCATCCCTTGTTTGAAGGGACTGTGTAGTCGAATGTCTTAACCGGTCAATCTCATCATTCACGGATGATTCCTTATCGATAAATGTATCTGTCTGTGCCACGTATGCTTCAGGCTGATAATAGTCATAAT
>MUZY01000003.1:8103-10002 GCA_003266065.1 Methanosphaera sp. rholeuAM130 | reverse complement strand
GTGTAGGTGGAGGAAGTAACTTCGGTGGATCATTATTCCCATTTATCAGAGAAAAAATCAAAGGAAACACTGACTGTGAATTCTTGGCAGTTGAACCGTCAGCCTGTCCAACACTTTCACAAGGTGAATACACATATGACTTCGGTGACGAAGTAGGATTTACCCCACTTCTTAAAATGTTTACCCTTGGTCATGACTTCGTAGCACCATCAGTACACGCCGGTGGACTAAGATACCACGGAATGAATACACAAGTGTCACTACTTAAAAATGAGGGATACATAACCCCAAGAACGGCACACCAGACGGAAGTATTCGCTGCAGGTAAAATGTTTGCAAAATGTGAAGGAATCATTCCTGCACCGGAAACCAACCACGCAGTTAAGGTAGCCATTGATGAAGCACAAAAATGTAAACAAACCGGTGAAGAAAAAACAATAGTCGTAAACTTCTCAGGTCACGGATTAATGGACTTCAAAGGATATGCCAGTTTCATGGACGGCAGCATGGAAGACTGCTAGAAATCTATTAAAATTGTAAATATAACTTGAAATAGTTATATCACTCTTTTTTAACCTTCTTTTTTTAAACATCATCTTACAAACTATTATTAATATTTATTATGATGATTTATTCAACAATCTACCTTCTACTCTTTAAATCATAGAATTTCCCTTTTACAAAAACAAAATATAAATAACAACAAACCCAAATTTAATCTTATAGATTCTAAAAACAACAAATATACTTTTTTCATTATGGAAAAATAGTCATTAAAATAGAATTTTTTTATGAAAATAAACGGGAGACAATAAATGGATAAAAAGATAATCATTGGCCTAATAATCCTTGTATTATTAATTATCGGAGCAATTAGTGCAAATTATATAATCAATAGTCAAAATAGCAAAAACGATACAAACGAAACGGTTATCACATTGAATGACAGTGACAACGATACAAATGAAAGTAGCAACACGACAGATAATGATGCTAAATCGGATTCAACCGTTAAGGATAGTTTTGACAGAACTCCAACAAATCCCGACGGTACAAAAACGCACAGGGGAATTATTTATAAGCAAAATCCTGATGGAAGCTGGTCAGAAATCGGAAGAACTGAGGAAAACCTCAGACAAAACAATATGACTAGAAAACAGTATAATAATCTACAGTCAAAAAATACAAGCAAATCAACATCAAATAATAATCATCAGCAGTCCAATTCTAATGGAAAGTATCAATCCAGTTCCAGTTCCGCAGGTTCTTCCGGTTCATCCTCAAGTTCTAGATCTTACGGTTCTTCATCAAGCTCGAACTCCCGTTCAAGTTCATCATCAAGCTCTTCAAGATCTTCCGGTTCTTCATCAAGCTCAAGTTCCCGGTAGAACAATAATGATTTAGAAAAAAATGATTAAAGTTATTAAAAATAATGTAAAAATTTAAAAAAAAGAGGATAGCTAAATATAAATCAAATAAAGAAAAATAAAACATTAAGAAAAAAAGAAGGTTAGATTATAATGTTATTGATCTAGCTATCTCCTTAACTTCTTCTATGTATTTTTCAAGTTCTTCTTCATTTCCTTTATCTTGTGTTCCCATTGCTGTAACGTTGCCGATTATTTCCATTCCCATGAAACCGAACGGCATTACTTTAAATGAATCTATATAATCCCCAAATACATTTTCCGGTTGAGCCTGAGTGAATATTGTTACCACTTTTTTACCTTCCAATGATTTGTTTGGATTTCTGGATATCTGGTAGAATCTGTCAATAAATGCTTTTGCCTGTGCTGATATTTGACCATAGTAGATAGGTGATGAGAATACCAATACATCACAGTCCAGTAATGATTTGATAATACTGTTTCCATCATCATCAATTACACAATCACCTTC
>MUZY01000003.1:4406-8074 GCA_003266065.1 Methanosphaera sp. rholeuAM130 | reverse complement strand
CAGTTTCCATCCTTTCTCGGACTTCCTACAATTCCTAAAACTTTCATATAATCGTCTCCTTATTTTAAACATAATTGTTATTTCATTATTATATTTATTTGTTTAAATATCTATTATTTACTATTTTAAGTTTTCATACAACTAATGTTTGAATGGATAATTAACTGTTTTTTCCCGCCAATTCATAAGATTTAAAGAGATTAAAATATATTATTAAATAACGACATATATAAGATTAAAGTAATTGATTTAGAAAACAATAAATATTAATCTGATTAACAAAAAATCATGAAAGAATTATCTTCCATTTTAAAATCAAGATGATTAAAGATATGAATTTATAATTGATTACTTTTTAAAAATTTATAATAGTAACGAGGTGAAAAAATGAAAATAAATCCCATAATGGCAATTTTAGCTATGGTATTCGGATTGGGTGGAGCTTTCGCTGCCTATGGATTATCAGGTCTTAGTGCCGATTTGATGACTAACGGTTCTATAACATTGGTTTCAAGTATTCTTGGTCTTGCAGGTATATGGTTATTCAATAAGGACTATAAGATAGCTGCTGCCCAATACATCGTCTGTGGATTGGGTGTATTGATAGGAACATCACTCTTCGGTATTCTTGGATTCCTATTTTATCTGATTGCAGGTGTAGTCGCATTTATGGAAAAGGATAAAGTCGGCAATATTGCTCCGATTAATCCAGAATATGTACATAACTTTGGAAATAGCCAAACAGCAACTGTTCAAATACCCCAAGAGGACAATAAAATGTTATGGTTAGTACCTTTAGCATCAGTCATTATCATAATTTTGGTTGGAGTAATCGGTGGATTAAGCTATGAAAATGACATGAATTCCAAGGCACAGTCAATAGAAATTACAAATGTTTCCAGTGATTTGAAAGCCAGTTATGGCTATTATTCCGGAGGTATTCAGGCCAATTTAAAATCACAGCGTGACATAGATAACGTTCAGATTAAAGCCATATGGTACTCCGATAGTGGAGCCCAATTGGATGAAACATATGATACTGGTACTATTAGTGATATCACGGCAAATCAAACTTATAAATTGAACTTCCCATATTACCAGTCAACGGATAATAAACCGGCAAAGGCTGAAATTCAGGTTTATGAATCATTCGGCAGCGAACTGTTATATTCACATAACGTAACTTTCAATGATGCATAGAACGGTTCAAAAAATGGATATTATCCATTTCCATAATTTTTTAAAATTTATTTTCCCTTTTTTTATTATTTTCTTAGATTAAATTTCCTATATTAATATTTGTAGGCGATAACTTTTTTAAATTGTCCTAAAAATAGATTTAATGATTTTTTTAGTATATCCTATTGAAGTAATGTAACCCAATATGTAAAAAAAATATTTTTTAATCGATATACTGTAAATTTGCTTTTTATTAGAAATAGAATGAATTTATGAGCTTAAAAAAAGTTTAATACATCAAACCCATATTTATTTAAAAAAAATGAAATGTAGAATAAAATTAATTATTCCACATGTCTATTGAACAAAGGTAATCTCAGTTGAATCTTCAAGCCTTTCAAGTTCAGAGCTTATGAGTACTGCACTGAGCGTGTAAGTTTTTGCCTTTACATCAGTAAATATGTAGTTTTCTATTGTTGCAACTCCATTTACCACTTTAGCATAGATTACCTTACCGCTTTCATCTTTCAATGTTTTACCATTTAATTTAAAGACTACTTTTCCGGTATTGAGTGGAGTCTGCGTTCCAGTTACACTAGCTTTAAGTGTTACTTGTGTACCAATAGTTACGCTATCTGTGATAGGTTCTATTGTTAATGCCGGAGCTGTTTCACTCATGTTAATGGCAGTATCTACACTAGCTTCCTCATATTTGCTTGAACCTGAGTAAACGGCAGTGATGTTTGCACCAATCCAATCTTCTGGGACTGTGTAGGTAATGGTTGCTATACCATCAGTTACTTTGGCATAGATGACTTTACCGTTAGCATCCTTCAAGGTTTTACCGTTTACTTTGAATACAACTTTACCGTTTGTTACTGCATTGCCAGCTTCGTCAAGAACCGTTGCGGTTATTGTTACTTCTTCACCGACAGTTGCAGTAAATTCATTGATTGTAATGGTTGTTTCTGCTTTTCTGACAATTAAAGTATTGTTTGTAACTGCAGTTGTGTAATCATTTGCATATTCTGCTATGATTGTTGTGTTTAATGCTTTGCTGAAGGTTACATCTATTGATGCAACTCCATCAACCACTTCTGATGTACCTAACACTTTACCGTTAGCATCTTTGAATGTTACTGTACCACCTTGAACTTCGTTTCCATCTTCATCGATTACTGATACACCGATATTTGTTTCCTGTCCAATGAAACCAATTCTTTCACCCATTGTAATATCAATGGATTTAGGAGTGTTTCTTTCGACGGTATTATCTTCACCCTCATAGATTACAGAATCTGATCCGCAGACGTTTACACCATATAATGCGTTGTCTGTTACAGTGTTTCCATCGGTATCAGTGAGGTTTACAGTGTATACTTTGTCAGTTGTATCTGCATTTATTGTAATGTTGTTGAATGTGATTGTGTTATTTCCAGGTGAAGCCATGTAACCATATACGAATTTAACACCTGCAGGGTAACTGCTTATCATATCATATGTAGGTACTGTTGATTGTACCATGTCATTGTTCAATACAATATTGTTGTATGATATTGTATTGAATGCTGAATCAGCACCTGCTACTCCAATTGAGTAATTGGAATTAGCCGTTAGGTTGTTGTATTCGATTGTGTTATTTGGACTCATGTATAACTCAATTACATATGCCACACTACTGTTACAGACTATTGTGTTGTATGCAACATAATTGAAGTCAGTTGCCTGTGTTTCATAGTTTGTCCAGTCATACATTCCAGATAAGTATATACCATATGCAAATTCGGCAGAATTGGCATTGATGATGTTATTGGTAATGTTTACTTTGGAAGTATTGAATGCTTCTATACCGTTGCTGTAGTAGTCACTGTATGAATTGAAGGTGTTGTTATCCACAAGACAGTCTACTGTCATGTCATTGAATACNNTATTCATATTCCTCTTCGTCATATGTTTTATCACCACGTAAATCTAAACCTTCAATGGTACCGTATGTTTCGGCAGTACCCGTCTGTTTTGTGGTAATAGTGTTTGAATCAATCACTAAAGCTTTGGTAGCTAACGCATATATTGAAGAGGTCAATACCGTACTCTTATAGTTTTCATCATATGCAACGTTTAGACATTTACCGACAGTTGTAATTGTACTGTCTTTAATTGTAATGTTTTCACCATAGATTATGCCTATTGAATGGGTTACGTCACCTTCGATATTTTCTTGACTGATTGTAACGTTTTCAATTGTAACATCATCCACATAATCCAGGTATATTACATATTCTGAATAGTCTTTGTTGTTGATTATTATGCTTGAAATGTTGCTTCCTACTGCACCGGCATTGAATGTGATTACTGAGTTGTTTAATATCGCCTGATCTTCTGCCGTTACAACATTTACAGGAACATTGAATACGAAATTCTTATCAGTAAATTCGCCGGATAGGAATACACTTGAACCTTCAAGCTGTTTTGAAACCTTAAATACTCCA
>MUZY01000003.1:0-4366 GCA_003266065.1 Methanosphaera sp. rholeuAM130 | reverse complement strand
TCGGTTACTGCATTGTCTTCACCCTTGATTGTTACGGCATATGCATCGCTGCCTGCAAGGTCAGTTACTTTTACGTCGTTTGATGTAACTACGTTATCGCTTGTACCGGAACGTGCAAGTAAAGCTATTCCCACAATATCCTGACCGAGAGAATCGGCAGTCATTTGTTTATCTTTACTTGAATCACCGATAACAGTTATATTATTATCTGTAATGGTGTTTTCATCACTGTTATATCCAGCAATACCCATTGAATAATCACCGGTAGCATAAATAACGTTTTCACTTACTGTGGTTTCATCAGGACCGAACAGTTCAATACCATAAGCATCTTTTGCAGTAACGTTAATATAGTTAGCGTATACTGTTGCCTCGTTAACTGCTCCCATACTTCCCGTTGATACATATATACCATAGGTATAGTTGGCAGCAACTGCCGTTATGTTGTTGAATAATATCTGGATATCGTCACCCTTATTGGTTTCAACACCACAGGCATAGACAGTTCCAGTTACATCGATTGTGTTGTTGTTTATGATTGTTCCATCGATATTGTTACCGAATCTTATACCATAGTTGTATTTGACATCTCCGCTTACCGTGATGCGGTTATCTGAAACAAGGTTATTGTTACTTTCATCATTACCCATATCCCAAGTGGTGTAATCGATGTAATATTCTCCTCTTACTTCAATACCTATCATTGAATCCTGAGCAGATGCACTTCCACCATTGCCTAATCCAACCATGGTCACATCATTATCGAGTACAAAATTATCGCTTGAGTTGTATCCTTGAATACCTGCCGTTCTTGATAATAATGGAGTACTGGTTATTGGATAAGTTTTACCGGATACCGTTATGGTGTTTGCTTCTATGGTTGTTCCGGTTGTTTGGTTAAATGCAATACCGATTGTCGTACCGTCATTGTTTGTTTGGGTAATAGTGTTGTTTGTAATGTTCATATCCGTTGCTTCATTTACAAATACTGCTACTTCAGTATAATCTGTATTGTTTATGATGATGTTGGTCATGTTACTGCCGCTAGCACCTTCATTGAATATGAAGTTTGCGTTTGTAAGGTCAGCTTGTGTTTCATTGTATGTTGTTACTGTTACAGGCACGTTAAATATGAATGTTTTATTTGCCAATTGACCAGATATGTAAACAATGCTGCCTGCCTTAATCTTAGCTTTAGCAGTTCCATCATCATTGAAGAATTGTGAATATGAATCTTCCGTAACGATGATATCTCCTGCTTCTTCATTGGTTAATTCTATTGATTCATAACCTTGTGTTACAGTTACCGTGTATTTGTCGTCTGCTGTCTGTACTGTAGCAGTTGATACACCATTTGTTAATCCGGTTGAATCAACTAATGTACCCGTTGCAACATCGTATGTCACTTCAAGTCCATCAGGCAGTGTACCGTCCAGGTCACTAACCGTACCGCTTACATCGGTTACTTTGTTTAATGTGGTTGTAATTGTTGTTTGACCGTCAACTACTTCACTGGCTGTAGCGTCCATGATTACCCAGTTATCCGTATAAATTTTATAGGATGAACCTTGTTCATAAACGAAGTCTCTAGGACTGTCGTTTGTTCCCCACCAGTTATTATTAGCATAACTTGCAGTATCGTAATTGTGTAATGCTACTTTGTAAGTGTCATTAGCATTATCGATAAATACTGAATTTGAAACGTTGAATGATCCATAATAATTATAGATTACATTTCCTTTTGATGCACCGGTGTTGTTGATGAACGTTGATCTAGTGATGTTTAAGGTTTTTCTCTGTCCATTTAAGTAAAATACTCCTACAATTGTTGAGTATGAACTGGTTGATGTTGATTTTACACTATTATTTATGAATGTAGAGTCATTTACAACCGTATCACCTTTAACATACAGTAAACCGCTTATACCACTTGTACCTTGAGCTTTATTGTTTTCAAATCTGCTGTTGGTTATCGTTAACTGACCTTGTGAATGGATTAATCCACCATATGATGAACCGACATTTGTTGCGACATTATTTGTAAATGTCACGTTGTTTAATACAATACCTGCCGTTGAGGAGGTACCAGTATTAATACCACCGGAATAACCGGTATTATTGTCGAATACGGTATTTTCAATGACCAATTGACCGTTATTATAAGCCCAGTATTCCATAGAGGACGTGCTTATTAACGTATTTTTAACTTCTGAATTATTCATTACGGTTGAACCCGCATTTGATATGAATCTTGCAGTGTTATCCTCAAATGTCATATCATTTAATCTTGCGGTTGAATCTTGACTAATATATACCAGTGCTCCACCGCTTGATGATGCCGTACTGTTTATGATTGTAACATTTTCCATTACAAGGTTACCAGTCCATATCTGTAGTACGGATGGGTTGTAGGTTGTACCTGCATTTTTGATTATGAGGTTTTTAAGGGTTACATTTGAATTGTCAATCACGAATAATCTACCGTTATTCTCATCGATTGTAAAACCATTACCGTCAATGGTAATGTTTCTATTTGAGATGGTAACGTTGTTTTCAGATTCGTCTCTTGTACAATCTTTAGTGAGTGTGAATGTCTGACCGTCAGCCGTTCCATCAATCAATAACTGTAATCCGAAATAACTGCTTTCATCGATTACAGGTGCTTCCACTTCAAATGTTTCTTCAATATTTGGAAGAGTTACCGTTACTGTTGATGCGTCTAATCCACTAGTAAATACGTTGTTAGCAACATTATTTGTTAAAGTAACTACATCGCTGTCAAATCTACCTGAAGTTGCCGTGTATGTCACGTCCAGATATTCAGGTAAACTTTGTGTTAATTCACTTGTTTGACCGTTTGTATCCATACTTGATGCTTTCGTTTCAATATCATATTTCATATTGTTGCTTTCGGATTGTGTTAGCGTTGTATTCATTACAACCCAATTGTCACATGTAACATCATATTGAGTAGTAACAAAATCTTCTTCCCAGTCATCATATTCTTCAATTTCTGTGAGGATTTTACCGCTTGCTATTGGGCTTTCGTTTGAACCCCAGTAGTTTCCATTGACAATTGTTTTTGAGTCTGTACCGTAGTTAAACAATGGTTTATCCTCATCGGACAATATGATACAGTTAGACATGTTTAATGTAGCTTTATATCCAACAAATGCTAATGTGTAGTCACCGGCAGAGGTATTGTTGATAAATACTGAATCGGTTACCGTCATGACTGCGTTTTCACCAGCAATATTTAATGCTGAACAGTATGAATTAGGATTTGTTGCATTGTTTGCAATGAATTTACAGTTGCTGATGTTTGTGGTGTTTCCCATACTGATTACTGAATTTCCTTGAGTGATGTTGTTGTTTGAGAAAGTGCTGTTTTCCACTGTCATTGTTCCTGCCATTTTAAATGCTGGAAGTGATGCAGCTGAATAGAATATTGCACTGTAAGCTGAACTGTTGTCAAATGCTGAATTGATGAATGTGAAGTTATCTCTTACATATACTAATGCGTTACTTGTGCCCCCGACTATAGCATTAAATGCTGTATTGTCAACGGTAACTGTACTTGCATTCTGGTTTATCACTGCTCCGTTAATATTTTGAATCAATGAATTGTTCAATACAAGAGTGCTGCCCGGTTGTACTGCAATTAATCCTTCTACAGGATATACTTTAGTCACGGTTGAATCAATTATTTTAACATTGTCCAATACTAAGTTACCGTTAGTAACGTTTATTACATTAGCACTTTCAGCATTGGTTATGGTTAAATCCTTGATAGTTACTGTTGCACCGTTGGTTATATCAAATACCATGCCTTGACTTGCATCAATTACTAAGTTTGCACCGTTGATGGTCAAATCCTTATCGATGATGACTTTTTCTTCACTTTCTGCACGAGTAATGTTGTTGTTTAATTTTACAACCGCACTTGACTCTTGTGAATTGATTACTTCTTGTAGTGATGTGTAATCAGTCATGGCCGGAAGTACGTTACCATAGGTTATTACACCTTCAGTGATTTCCTGTACTTCTTCAGGTGATCTTTGATATACTGCCCTTACACGGTAAGTATTATCTAGTGCAAGGTCGGATGCCGTTACAGATGCTGTACCGTTTTCAAGTGTTGCTGTGTATGTTTTATCTTCAGTGGTGAAAACAACATCTCCTCCACCTATCTTATTACCATTATCATCAGTAACAAATGCTACCAATACAGGGGTTTCTCCTTCATCAAATGAACTATCTGCAACAGTCACTTTAACTGTGGAATTGATAAATCCATTTCTAGTGTATATACCCTCATCTTTTAGTATTTGACCATTGATAAAAGTGTTATTTTTAAGATACACAT
>MUZY01000090.1:1049-3057 GCA_003266065.1 Methanosphaera sp. rholeuAM130 | reverse complement strand
ATGATTGTGGCTATCGTAAAGAGTATCAGACTGTAGTGGAGTGCATTTTTCAATGATATCCTGCCTGAAGGAATTGGCCTGTCCGGTTTGTTGACCTTGTCGATTTCATAGTCATAATAATCGTTTATGGTATTGCCTGCACCTGTGGCTATACAGACGGCCAGTGCACCAAGTGCTATTTCCATATTGTATGTGTGGCTGATTATCGCCATCAGTAATACTGCAATAGATGCCATTATTGCATTTGCAGGCCGCAATATTTCTATATACGAATTCATAAAGATATTTCCTCATAGAATAATTTAAAGATAAAAGTATTGTCTAAGTTATATATATAAAAGGTGTCATTAAAAAATTTTTTGTAAAATGTATGTTGGTATAGGGTATGTGACTGATTATTTTATTGATGCGGCATGAAGCAATGAAAAAAAAATAATTTAATGGTTGGGGATTAATTTTAGCTGTTGTGATTGTTGACATATTTTGTACTGTCCAATAATGCGATTGACCATACGGCAAATGGGATCATGGATATGAATGTTGATATGGTGGTGCATATTCCCTGAATTATTTCGTTCTGTGACATTCCTATGGAGAGTATAAACGCCGCTATAAAAGCTGAAAATACAAGCGATATTAAAAGTAAAATTAAAGTCACGAAGAACCTGTCCCATTTTCCGACATATCCATAGGCCAGTCCCGGCAGTATGAATACATGCAGAAGCACTGCAAAAAGCATGCTTTTCTTTCCGGGTTGTGTCCTCTCACGGTACTCTTTGGCCAACAGGGTTTGCTCTTCGTTGGTTAATTGCCGGTTTTGTTGTATGTTGTTTTGCAGGTATGTGTTGTATGTATGGTACTCTATCACTTGAGCCATCTGTCTTAGCGATTCTTTATTTTCATCATTTGAATGGACTATTATGTTTCCCGCATTGTTAAGCAGTATATTCAGTGATGAATTTAGGGAGTAGTTGAATGTGCTTTGGAAAATCTCTGCGTAAGGCAGTATTAACTCGAAAGTCGATGTATCTACGCGGACGCAGTTGTTGTATACCCTGCAGAGTCCCTCTTCTGTGAGGTTTAGCTTATGTTTTGACAGATCCTTCTTGATTGTGCATTCGTTTGGCGGCATGTTATATAGCAGATTCTTGTTGACTGTGATTTTCGTATATGTGGATAGTTCGCCGATGTCATTTTTGTTGTCTGATTCTTTAGGGATACTGTCATTATTTTGCTTGTCATTTGTTGTATCGTGATAGCTGCTTTGACTTATGATATTGTCATTACAGCATTTGTTTTCGTTTCCTTTTTCTTCGGCTGTCATGCTTGAAGTTTTATCGAAGGATATATTAAAGTTTATTGATTTTTCAAAGTTTTAATTGAATGATATTGTTTTGGTCTTTTTTTGCTTTACTTTTATCGGTTGAAGGTTATTTTGTCTTGTCGTCCGTAACCTTTTTACTTCGACGCTTGTCCTTTTGTACATGATGCTGTAGTATATCATTAAGGATACTATGGCACTAACGCTTACTATATTTATCAGGTTTGTAATCAGTTCCAGGTTCATTTTCGGATGCCTCTTTTTGATTTTTTTAGGGATACCTGTAATATACCTATACCCCTATGGGTATAATTATATATGAATCTGCTTATATATAAATGATGGCACCATCACGTTAAAGATAATGTAAAATCAATACAATCAACATTGAATAAATCTCGAAATGAAAATCCGTTTTTATGGGAGAGGTAATTTAATGAGAGTACTTCTTTAAAATGATATTATATAATACTTTTTTTAGATAATAAAATATATTCTTTCTTTTCTAATTGATTGAAATTTCCATAGTTCAAATTAAGTATGGTCAAGATGTATAAGTATAATAATAATACTCAAAAAAATTGGCACGATTTTCCTTTAGCAATTTCCTTTCAGTCAGGTTATAACGTTAACGCCCAGCAATATGCCCAAGAGTGCAATGTTTAATGCAGTGAATATTATCAGATA
>MUZY01000090.1:0-927 GCA_003266065.1 Methanosphaera sp. rholeuAM130 | reverse complement strand
GCAATGTTTTCCAAATTGCCTATTAGGATAAAAAGTGCAACAAACGTTAGAAGTAAATAATAATCAACTCCTAAAATGACCCTTTTGAAGAAATGCTTCTTATAAAAATGAACTTCACCCAAGTCAGGCAATGAAATGTCATATTTTGGAATGGCAAATATCACAGCTACTATAAATATCACCGAAACAACTACGTATGGTAAAAGCAATAGGAAAAATGACTCGAAAGGGATGTTGGATGCGATATACAGTACAATGTTATGTGGTGCACCTGTCGGAAGAATCATACATCCCACATTGGCTGCAATTGTTTGCAGGCAAACGGTAACTATTACCAAATCGGGACGGTTAATCTTCTTCAACGACAATATTGCAAACGGCACAAACAGAATCAACGAAACATCGTTTGTAATAATTATTGAACTGAAAAAACAAATGAAGACCAATGTCAAAACAAGTCCACGGGTATTTTGAATCTTCGTCAACACTTTTCTAACAAGTATCTCAAAAACTGCCAGATTTTTAAAAACCTCAACAATAAGCATAATCACAAAAAGCAATATGATAGTATACCAGTTGATATAATTTAAATAGTTTAAACTGGGTTTTACAAAAAAACAGGAAATAATTGCTAAAAACAATGAAATTGCAAATACGCTTTCATCCTTAAAAAAGTCATATGCTTTATCAGTCAATTTGGCCATATTACTAATTTTATCAAACCATTATAATATGTTTTTCATTATCCGGCAATTCCATTTTCACGAGGAAGACGGCATTGTGGGGATTTTTAATCAACGGAGTATCCACTAGTTTTCCGTTCGTTTTGCTATTTTATTCTTTGGGATGTAGAACAGTCACCCGCAAAAAAGTCATCACAAAGTATTTATATTAAGGGGGACATATTATTAAATAACTAATTTTTAA
>MUZY01000032.1 GCA_003266065.1 Methanosphaera sp. rholeuAM130 | reverse complement strand
CACATAAATACCAGCAGCAGCCGGGTCGGTTGTTGTTTCGTTTACATATTTCTGATCTACGGTTGACATCAAATGGCATTTAAATCACGTCCTTTTTTATTTGTTTTAAAGGTTTGAAGATTGGACAGACCGAGTATTTTGTTCCTGATGCCTTTACTATCTCGTCAACATCCTTTGTAAGCTTTGCATAAGGTTTCCAAGCCAAATCCTCTTTTTTGTCAACTACCAATGTTTTGGTAATTATATTGTTTGCAAGTAAATAATCCAGCATTGTAGTAACAACTACTCCATCCTGACCTTCATTATGCTTCAATGATTTTACGCTCAATATTTTCCTGTAATTACCGATAGCTTTAGTCAAATCATTTCTTAAGTCAATTGGCACAAAGGTTCTTGGACATACCGCAAAACACATATGACAATCGTCGGGACATTTTTTTCGTTTTTTACGTGGCTTCGTATTTTTTATCAGTATCAATTCTTCCGGACATACGCATTCGCATGCACCGCAAAGTACACATGAACCCACATTTATAACATTTGCCCTTAAATCGTCAAAGTTTGACACGTTTATTTCATCCATTATACTTTCATCTGTCTTATCCCTGACATACAATACTGGTCTGGCCTTTGATTCTCTTTCTTCAATGGTTTCATAATTCTCTTGAATTTTGTTGGATGCTATTCGTTCTAAGAGCTTTAGCTGTGAAGGCGTTAACTCTTTGGCCTTTATAAACTTTTGTTTTATTGCTTCTTCTATAATCTTTTCTCCTCTTTCTGTTCTGATGATTACTGTTGACCATCCATTTTCTGAACCTATTGAACCTATTGATATGTCGGATGTTTCTGAAGTAAGCTCTACACATATATGACAGTTTTTTCTAACTACAGTTTTGGCCTTTGAGAGTGAAATTTTTACCTGCTTCCCGTTTTTGAGTGTAAGGAATGCAAATCCCTTTTCTATTCTGAACTTTTCTACTTCATCCATAGTCAAATCCATTGTTTCTAACATTTTTGAAAAGTAGGAATATGAAAAGTTTTCCATACAGAATAATCCTATCTTAAAGAATATGGGTGTCTGGGTATAATGCTGCATTTTTGATGCTGCCATTATCTGACAAGGAGTTCCTACCATTGCAATTTTTTCTTCAGACATTTATCATCACTCCAGTAACGCTTTATTGGATTTGCTTGTAATTTTCTTGAAATTAGTATAATCAATATCAGTTATTTCAAATCCATATTTTGTTAATAACCTTTTTAGTTCTTTCTGATCTTCAAGGGTACTTTGCTTCATCTGTGCATTTTTACCCAGGCTTTTTACTTCACCCAGCACATATATGGTTCCTCTCATAATGGATTCGCCTGCATCATCCGTGACGTTTCCAAGTACAACTAATGTGCCACCCATCATCAGTAAACCGGTCATAAATCCGCTGTTTCCTCCGATGATGACTGTTCCACCTTTCATGATTTCCCCGGTACGTGAACCTACATTGCCTTTTACTACAACGGTTCCTCCATATATTCCTTGTCCTGCCCCATCACCGGCACTGCCGTCAATCAACAGTTCACCTCGAGTCATATTGTCACCGGCAAACCATCCTGCATTGCTTTTAACGTGTATTTTTGGACCGTCAATCATTGTACCTACAAAATATCCTGCAGAACCCTCTATTTCAATTTCAACTTCTTCCGTTACGCCTGCAGCAATATTGTGTCTGGATTGAGGATTTTTGATTATCAGTTTATCATAGTTTAATGCATGTTCCTTGATTGAACGTGTAAGTTCCTTTTCTTCCATATCTTTAGCATCAATAATATACTCACTCATAAAATAACTTCCTTCTATAACGTATATGATCTGGTTTCTCCAGGTGCAATCTGTTCTACATGTTCAGTATTCAACACGTCCTGCAGTGACATTTCTTCTGATGCTATTGCAAATACGTCATCATTTTCTGCCATTACACCAGGCCTTAATCCTAGCTTGTCTTTTGCTATTCCGATTCCGTTTGGCGTTCCTACCAGTATGGAAAATGGTCCATCCAAATCTTTTACTGCAGCTTCCAAGGTTTCTTCAAGTTTATATCCATGTGACAGCTTTTCTGCTATATAATGTACTATACATTCCGTGTCGTTTTGTGTTTTAAACACGTGTCCTTTTCTTTCCAATGGATCTCTGACTTTCCAGTAGTTTGTAATCTGTCCATTATGAACTACGGTAATGTCCGGCGTAATATAACTTTGATAGGGATGTGCATGGTATCTGTCTATTCCACTTTCTGTTGCAAATCTTGTATGGCCTATTCCATGCGTTCCTTTCTTTTTCGTAACGTTGTATCTTTTGGATATGTCCTTTACCTTTCCTATATCCTTTATCATTTCAAATGAATGTGA
>MUZY01000039.1 GCA_003266065.1 Methanosphaera sp. rholeuAM130 | reverse complement strand
TTCCGTATTCTTTAGGGAGGTGATTGCAATGTTTGAAGAAGTAGTACTACTTTTAATAGTACTAAACTTCGAAACATTTGAGTTCTTTTTAAGACTCATATGTTTTTATATAAAAATATTGTTTTCATTACACAGTTAACACACATGAAAACAATGTTATAGTGGATAGCGTGTAGCTCCAAAATTGGGCAAGACGCCTAACTTTTATACCACGTTACATGATAATATGTAACCTCTGGTATATATAGTTACCTTTAGTTTTATTCTGTTTATTTTATTTATTCTTCTTCAATCCATATATAACGAAGTTTCTTTTTAGAAAAATTGGTTCGTTATACTTAAAAGGGTCTATAACTTGATAATAGTCTTTAAATAGTTTGAAAATTAATANNTATCAGTGGTTTTTTAAACCATTATCCTTAAAGAGTCTACTGACTGGAAGTAGTGTGAGTTAATGTTTTTTAGGAGGTTTTTTCTCCTAAAATAATTTTTTCATATATAAATAGATTATTAGATGGTGTCTGTGTTCTGAAAAAGTAGCGAAGCTATTCCACTTTAAATATGATCTAGTAGTAGAACGCTGTATGGAAGTTTATTTTTTTTCTTCCGTATTCTTTAGGGAGGTGATTGCAATGTTTGAAGAAGTAGTACTACTTTTAATAGTACTAAACTTCGAAACATTTGAGTTCTTTTTAAGACTCATATGTTTTTATATAAAAATATTGTTTTCATTACACAGTTAACACACATGAAAACAATGTTATAGTGGATAGCGTGTAGCTCCAAAATTGGGCAAGACGCCTAACTTTTATACCACGTTACATGATAATATGTAACCTCTGGTATATATAGTTACCTTGATTATTATGTCACTCTTATAATTCATTGATATTTTCATGATGATTGTTTTTTGTTTTTATTAATTTAAATATATTTTATCATTACTGAATCTAATGATGATACATATGGCTCTTTTTATTATGGGATATTTTACTAACCTTCACTCTACTAACATAATATGTTTTTGCAGTAATAAACTTTTCATAAGATTGGACGATTAATGATAATCCCGGCACAATTTTGAAAGTTCAGTTACTATTTTATCATCTATATTTAGTTAAGAAGCAAAAAACTTTAAAAATTTGGGAGGACGTGCTATGAATACCTGTTATAAGTACAGTTACCTTGGAATCTTCATGGCAGCAGAAAAAATATTTATGATTGCTGAGAACGTGCGACAATTCCGTTTAAATATTTTTTAGCAAGATTTTCTTATGACTATGTTCACAATAATAAAATGACTTGATATTATGTTTAATATATAATATAAAAATATATACATTTCACATAGCAAAATAATTGTTGCACAGCCTCCTATTTTTTATTTTTTTGCTGTGGTCATGATGGTTGTATATGTAAGAATTAATTTGTTATTGGTGATTTTGGATGCTATTCTCATTTCAGACCTTAACCGTCTAGAAAGTAGTGTTGTTAATTTTTTATTTCGGATATTAAAATTTTTTGTCATATGTACTTACTAATATTTTTAAAAGCAAAGAACTGAAGGATTTTTTGAATCGTTAGAATATGATTTTAATTATTATATAAATCCGAAGCATTAAGTGATTTGTCTAAATTCAACATTAATGTATTTTGCTCTAAAAAATCTATAAAAATCTTTAGAGGGTAATTACTATAATTCGGTTGTTTAACAAAGAGAATCCTACATTATCGATTTCTACTTTGGATGGAATTTATAATTCTTATATTTTTATTATTTTATCTATTAATCTATTTTTTTAAAAAATTTTTAAAAATATTTCCACATTATTAAATTATTTCTATAAATAAAGGTTTAATTATTCATATTATTCTTTAAAGCTTTTACTTTAAAGGCTTTAAACATAAGTTTGTACAAATATTAACATAGAGGAAAAATGATATGGCAATGAATACAACATTCTTCTAATGATAATACTATGCCCACTAGCTGCAAAAACCAATAGAACCGAAATCAAAGATATATTATTTCCTCAATGTATTTAACAATAGTGGTAAAATGAATTAAAAATATTGATACTGAAATCAGGGGGAATAAAACCAGTATAGAATATTTTAATTATTAAATAAATCATTTAATGAGCGTTATGCTGTAAATTGGACAATATATAAAAATCAATCAGATTGAAATTTAAAATCATCAGGATATAACGGATATCTAAGATGATGTTTAGAAGAGTTAAAAGATTTAAAAATAACAGAATAAATTTAAAAACCGCTTAGGAGGTAATTCAATTGTTTAGTGATTTTATCAGATTAAGTAAAATTGAACGTGAAGAATTAAAAGAGTTCTTGGATGCTTTAGATAATGATACTAGGATAGTGATTCTTGAAATGCTTGAAAAACAGCTGAGGGATAATGCAAAGAGGTATCGTTCAATAAACTATTATACACTCAACATTGATGAAATTGATAAGAAACTACGAAGTGATGATTTAAAGATTGAGATTTCACAGGTAGCTATAAGAGAACATTGTAACCAGTTAATGGATGTAGGATTAGTAGGTAGAATTAAAAGTAAGACAGATAGTAAGGGTAATAGACTTCCGACTGAAGTTTATTCATATTACTTTAATATGGCTATGTTTGACTGTTTCTTTTTTGAAAATCAATTATTTTTGGAAGAAATTCAAAGTTATATGCGTTTATATGCTGAAAACCTAGAGTACAAAAAGGATTATGATTGTGTTATAAGTGTCTTCACCGGAATCAATAAGGGGGAGGTCTTAAAACTAAATAAGGATCAAAGAGGTTATATAGGGAGGGATTCCTGTTATCCGCCGGATAAATACGGTCCGGAATCATTACTTCTATCTCCTGATTATGAAACGGTTAACAAACGACATGAACCACATTTGGAAATTTTTTATGAGGACGGTGAATGGTTCATGATAGACAACTCCACCCATGGAACATTTTCATACGGTAAAGAAATTGAAAAGGGCAAACCTGTGAAGCTTGAAAACGATTCATTCATTCAGTTGTCCAGAGGACCAAAGTCTGTAGTTTTGTATGTCAGTTACAATGAACCCACCTAATTCTTTTTTTTATTTGGATTAATTATACTCTCCAAATGACTAATTCATTATCATATACTTTAAATTTTATTTCTCGCTCTGATAGGGGGAGGTAGTATTTGATTATTTGTCTGTCTTTTCTTTGAAAGATTATAATCATGCAGTTTTAATGAATTTATAGATCATGATCTATCTTTTAAAAGAGCATCTCATTATATTCTACAATCATTGTATAAAGCACCAAATATTTGATTCAAATTGATAATTTAAATAGCCATATACTCAAAAACTATTTTTACACATTTTAAACTAAATATTATTATAATGTTTTTTACTATAATCGAATATTATAAATATTTTTTTAATAATAAATAAGTATAGATAATATAACCGTATTAATTTAATTGAATATTTGTATATTCAGTTCATATCATTTTTTCAGATTTAAAATTTAATAGATATTAGTGTTATCGATTTTTTTTGGTTATATTAATTATAAGTAGTGATTTAGATGAATTTGTGGAATGTGGAAAGAATTAAGGGAGATGAAATTAAGACGATTATCCATTATACAGGTTTTCTTTTAATATCCATCGCATCCTTCATGATGGTTCCCATAATAACATCCATCCTATGCAATGACGGCAGTACATATTTCTATTCTTTTATTAATTCTGCGATTATCTCACTTTCTCTGGGTCTGATATGTTACTATTTGTTTGATTTTGATGAATTAACTAACTTATCATTCAAGGCTTCATTGATTTTTGTCTTATCCGCTTGGATTCTTTCGGCACTGATTTGTGCATTGCCAATGGTAATTTCACGGGACTTGTCATTTATCGATGCATACTTCGAATCAATGTCCGGTATTACATCAACGGGTTTTACGATGTATGCTAACGTTCCGGTTGCTTATTCAATTAGAATTTGGAGAAGTCTGCTTCAATGGTTAGGTGGACTTGGTGTAATTATATTATTGCTGGTTCTTCTTCCATCATCCCTTAGTTTAAAAAGGTTATATTTGGCTGAAGGAAATACTGAAGAGATAACGCCAAACGTTAAGCATAATTCTATGATGTTTATTAAGATATATACTATCTTAACTGTATTGGCCATTGCATTATACGTTTTGGTTGGATTGGATGTTTTCAATGCTGTTTGTTATTCATTTGCCGGATTGGGTACCGGTGGATTTTCATCAGATCCGAATTATCTTAATAATTTTTCAAATCCATTGGTTGAAATTGTTACTATCCTCGTAATGATTGCTGGTGCGATTAACTTCGTTTTACATTATTATTTACTTAAGGGAAAACTCAATAGGGTTCATAGGGATATTGAAATTAGGGGCATGTTAATTATCATTGTTTTTGCAACGATAATTGTGATGTTCAGCTTGCTGCAGAATAATTTCTATAATCATGACTTGCTGGTCACTTTCAGGCATTCCCTCTTTCAGGTGGTATCCGTCTTGACTTCAACCGGTTTTTCATCAACTGACATAACGTTATGGCCTCCTCTTAGCTATCATATTCTGATATTGCTGATGTTTATAGGGGGCTGTGCTACATCTACTGCCAGTGGAATTAAGATTTATAACGTTGCAGTGATGATTAAGGATTTATGGTGGGAAATACAGTCAATGCTATTGCCGAAGGGAGTGACTATTAAAAGAAAGATTCATCATAACAATAGGGAAATTCATTTGACAAACGATTCTCTTAGGCAGATTTTTGCATTTATCCTTATATATATCCTGCTTTTTGTGTTTAGTACCTTGATTGTATTGATGTTTTGCAATAATTTCGAGGTTGCTTATTCCATTGTTGCAAGTTCCATTGGAAATACCGGTATTGGTCCAAGCTATATTAATCCTTCAATACCGTTTGTCGTGAAAATCGTATTGATATTTGATTTCTTGGCTGGAAGAATTGGCATATGGCCTGCATTGCTGCCATTTGTATACTTGGTCAACAGATTCAATAAATAACACTGTCCTGTATGGAATGAATGCCTCATTATGATATGTATTCTCCAATCGTCTATCTTTATTATAATACTCCTTTAAATGTATTAATTTGATAAGATACCTTTTTATAATACAATCTACATATTTATTTTCATGAAACTTATAGAAAAAGGATTTTTAGAAAGGAATAAAAAAGTAATAGTAATATCCATTCTAATCATGTTTTTATCCATCGTCGCCGGTGGAGTAATCGCTTATTCAATGACTGGTAATACAGGATTAATAAGTGAAATGATTAGAAATTCATCAAATGTCTCTACTTCAGGTGGTATAACATTGAATGGATTTAATATTATTATGCACAATTTTACCGTTGCTGTATTAATAATATTGGGCGGTTTAATATTATCAATACCTTCATTACTCTTAATAGTATTTAATGGAATAGATTTGGGTACTATATTTGGAGTAGACTTAACTTTTGCATGTACAAGTGTTCTTCCTCATGGAATAATTGAATATTTGTCTTTAGCATTGGCACTTGCTATTGCACTTAAAATTGCAAGGATAGAAGTTAATATCATTAAAAATAGAAGCTTTAATATATTTGAGGAATATAATGTAGAATTAAAAGATATTTTGGTCTTATTCATTATTATAGTTATTTTACTGATTATTGCAGGTATTATCGAGGCTTATATTACACCATTGGTAGTTACAAACTATTATGGTATTTAAAAATTGTATTCTATCATTGTCCATTGTTAATAGTTTGATTAGGAAGGATATTTAAAAAATGTTGGGGTAGTTTTATATTCTACCCCCTTTTTTTTATTCGACAGCTTTTTTTCATGAAATCTATGCATCTTCCGGTACGAGAACCTGATTTATTACCTTTTCATTTGGGGCTTGTATGGATACTCCTCTGTTATCGTATGCATAGGCAAATTGGGCAAAGTTTTCATTGCCTGTCATGTAACCCGGATAGCCCATAATCTTTTTTTCATCGGCTCCTTGACATATTCTGTATAACATTTGTGAATCTACGTCATAATCGTCAAATTTAAGGACTGTGATTACTATCTCTTCGCCTGCAACATTTACGTATGTTTCCTGATTCAGGACATAAGTCATATTTTCGCTACTGTTTGACTGGTTAACAATGCTTTTGGATTCATTCTTCATGTAACCGTTTGGAATGTTGAATTCGATTCCTTCAATGGAGATGCCCCTGTCGGGATCTGCCCCTCCACTGTGACCAATGTTAGTCGCACTTGCCAGTCCTGCTATTAGAATGGCTAATATACCAACAGTTAGAATATAATACATTTTTTTTGAACTCATATTGCTCACCATTTGATTTTTATATATTTATTTGTTTATTATTGAATTGTTATTAATATAGTTATCCATTATTTTTTTCTAATAATTAACAGTTACAATAGCATTGATTCAATATTATTTTCCTTTTAAATATTATTTGAGGTAGAATAACATCTTCAGTCTCGTTTTTGATACTGTCCAGACCAGCAGGTAGGAGCATGTTGTCACGAAGACAAATACCGTAAGGATGTAGATTACAGGTATATGTATTGGAAATGCAGGATAAGATGCTATCAGCTGTACGAATATTTCCAGAAACAGTACATGTGCTATGTACATTCCATATACGAAGTTCGAGAATTGTATGCTTTTTTTGTTGGTGTTGCTTCTGTCCTTGAATAGAGATAATAGGAATGCGAATACCGATACTCCCCATGTAAGTGATACTATATCAAGTCCTGAATGTACGTAGAATCTTATTCCCGGAACTTGAATGGAGTAAAATTGCGGTGCCAGTATTGATATCAACAGTGCCGTTATTCCTAGGATGTATAGTATGTATCTGTTTTTCTTGGATAGCGGAAATGTCGTAAGATACCATCCAAGCAGGAAGTATACCACATATCCCTGTAGTGGCATCATGTAGAATGTGTCGATGAATGTGATTAGTGTGGTGTAGTATTGTGTCGTGAACATTTCCAGTGTTGCGGGGATGTACTGAACTATTATGCATCCGATAATAATCCATTTGATGTAGTTTTTGTTCTCCTTTTTTACGAATAGTCT
>MUZY01000128.1:6641-11373 GCA_003266065.1 Methanosphaera sp. rholeuAM130 | reverse complement strand
ATATGCTTAGACTGAATAAGAATGGACTATCCAATACGAAATACCAAATCAAAAAGGCAATAACGGCGATAAGCAATATTGTTGGTATGAAGTATGTTATCACTTTATCGGCTAATTTTTGAATTGGTGGATTGGAGTTTTGAGCCTCCTGAACCATCCTGATTATCTGTGCCAATACTGTTTTGTCTCCCGTATTCGTAACTTTAAACTTAAATGATCCGTCCTTATTGATTGAACCGCCAATTACTTCAGAATCTTTTTCTTTTAAAACGGGTTTTGATTCACCCGTTACCAGAGATTCATCAACGTAACTTTTTCCTTCAATGATTATCCCATCCAATGGAATCTTTTCTCCGGGCTTTACTACGACAACGTTACCCTTCAGTACGTCATTTATATCCTGCTCTTGCTGAACCAGTTTTCCATCAACTATTTTCTCTACAACAGCCGTTGTTGATTTTAATTTTATCAGGGAATTGATGGAATCTGATGTTTTGCTTTTGGCCCTGTCCTCCAGGTATTTGCCAAGCATGAGAAATGATCCTAACATTATGCTGGTGTCATATAACATAAAGTGTGACGTGCCCAAAAGATGAAAAGTGCTTAAAACACTAACTATGAAGCTGACTCCAATACCTAATGAGTACATCACATCCATATTCAGGTTTAATAATCTGATTGCGTTAAATCCTGATTTAAAAATTGGATAAGTAACATAAATGAATGGTAAGATTGTGATGGCTAATAACATATATTGCTTATGCGGACCCATGTCTATGTTGGAAAACATCAGATACATAAGCAATGCCGAAAAAAAGAATCCTATGATAATTCTATATAACTTCTTATTTAAACTGTCCTTGTGTTTTTTTTCCAATACCTCGTTATTTGTAGAATTATCATCATGTAAACCCATGTATTCGAAGCCTATGCTATTAATCTTTTCTCCTATCTCTTCTATCGTAACCTTTTTGGGATTGTATATTACATCTGCCGTCTGGTTAATGAGATTCACGTTAACAGAATAAACTCCAGGGGTTCTTGAGAGTGCCGTGTTGACTGAGCGCGTACACATTACACAAGTCATACCGGCGATATTTATGGTTTTTTTTTAATGGTTGCCGGGAATCCGACGTTGTCCAGTGAACTTAGTATTTCCTCAACATCCAAATTGTTTTCATCATATTCGACTGTGACTTCTTTCTTTTCCAAATCTACGGTGACGTTGGATATGTTTTCATTATCGGTCAACGTTTTGGTGATTGTGTTTTGACAGGCACTGCACATCATATCTTCTACAATGAATACTTCTATGCTCATATCTTTACCTCCTTTGCTTTCAATGGGATTGTTTTTGAATAAAGTTTAGCATTGCTTTAACTTATAAACTTTGATGTTACTAATTATAACTATTGTTATTAATATATTTTTTCAGTTATACAAAAATAGTCTCGAAAGTTAAATAAAATAAAATGGGGTGGTTAGGTTTATTGGATTTGAATGTATCCTTCATTTGCATTTACCTTAACTAAATCATCTGATTTGATTCGTTTAACAATATCGATATCCGGTTGATCGACCATCGGAATTTTGGAGATTATGGCACCTATTGCAATAATCGGTTCTGCATTTTGACATACTATTGCCTTTGGGGCAGTATTGTTTTTTATCATCTGATAAATGACGTATGAACCTACAGTTGAACCTTTTCCAGAAGGAATGATTAAAATCTTATCGGTTATGCATTGGTTGTAAAGTTCATGTTTTTTGTCAATTACAATGCCTGTTTTAGGATCAACTCCACCTAAAAAACTTATCGAGTCTTTAGTTACAAGAGCTTCTCCCTCTTCTATTCCCTTTGATATTACCCTGCATTTAATCTCATCAGACATGGATAAAGTTCCCCTTAGTTTAAAGTAAGTTTTCGGATCTTATTAAATCAATAAATGTTTTTACTTCGCCAGTACTTTCATCCTGTGCTTCTTCTTCAGCAGGAGTTTCTGCAACTTCTTCTTTTTCTTCTTCTTTTTCTTCTTCAGCTGGGGCTTCTTCACTTTCTTCAAGTGTTCCGGTTTGTATTTTATTGTTTTCTCTTAATAGTTGTGTGAAGGATAGTCCTGCCGGTGCTGCTTCGACTGCAACTTCTTCTTTATCTTCAGAAGGAGTTTCTGCTATTTCTTCTACTGCTTCCTCAACAGGTGTTTCTTCCGTTTCGTTTTGTCCTATTGTTCCTGTTTTTATTTTATTGGCTTGTCTTAATTGTTGTGTGAATGATGGTTCTGATTCAGCAGGTGCTTCTACTTTTTCTTCAGTAGCTTCCTTTTCAGTGACTACTGTTTCTTCGACTGGTGCAGTTGATGTTTCTTCGTTTTCTTCTAGTGTTCCGGTTTGTATTTTGTTGTTTTGTCGTAGTAATTGTGTGAATGATGGTCCTGCTGCTACTGGTTCTTCTTCAATTGTTACTTCTTCTTTAACAGGAGCTTCTTTTTCTTTGATTTCTTCCTTGATTACATCTTTAATTACTTTTGCTTCTTCTTTAACCTTTTTAACTTCTTCTTTTACTTCTTTTACTTTGTCTTTAACTTTGCTTTTTACTTCTTTAAGTTCTTCTTTGATTTCTTCTTTGGCAGCATCTTTCATTGCCTTGACGTCTTCACTTGTCATTGTATTTTCACTATCTATGTTTTCTTCTTCGATATCTATTTCTATTTCCACTTCTTCGATTACTTCAACTACTTCCACNNACTGTTTCTTCTACTTCGGCAGTTTCTTTTGCTTTAGCTGCTTCCAGTTCTTTTTGTCTTTTCTCTTCATTTTTTCTGAGAATTATTTGTGATAACCCTGGTTTGTTTCTTTGATTTAATCCAATGCCTAATTTGGATTTGACATAACTGGCCTTATTGCTGTAATCTGTTTCTTCTGATGAAGGTGTTTTATCGATTTTAACAGCTTCTGAAACACTTTTTGGTTTGACGGCATTTTTATGTAAAGTTTGTACAGATCTAGGATTTACTCCTTTGATGTGTTTAGGTTTTAAGTTTTCTGGATTTGTATCCGTAAATTTGGTATCATTCATTTTTATCCCATTCCTATGTGTGTAATAAATATCCTAATAAAAATAATTTTTAATTAGATAATCTTTGTCAATAATTATAATTTATTAAAACGCTTCTTATTAAAGTATTTTTGAATAATAATTATGTAAATATTAGCAATAACCAATATTTTTCTTATATTATATATTTATCATAATTTATAATTATATTTATCATGTTTTATTAGGGAATTTTTAAAAATTTATTAAAAAAAGTATTGGGGAAGAGGATATGTCCTGATATAATTATTTCATTTATCCTCTCTATTCTCGATTAGTTGGGAATGTTATAGTTAGGCAGGTTTTCTGTTATGGGATATTCTTGAATCATGTTGCTGCTGGGTTCTATATCAAACTTCAAACCACCGATTTTTGAAGCCACGAAGTTGTATATTGCCGGAACGCTGGCAGTATAAATTATGCATATTGCTATCGTGTTTATTATCGTCAGCAGGGCAACTTCCATACTTCCGCCAACCATAATGTTCATAACAGTCCTGATTAATTCTATCGTTAATAACGTAAGCCCGATGCTCATAACATAGCTGATGACATTTATTGACTTTAATTCCAATCCATTATTTTCCAGAACTTCTATTTTCAACGGATTTCTTCTGGTGTAGAAATTAAATATGAACATTGTAATCAATGCCAGGATTCCCATGAAAACTATTGAAAGCAATACGATCAATGTAACAACGGTCAATGAACCGACTGTAATAGTACTTAAGTCCAAATTAGCAAATCTGCTTGTAAGTTGACTTAATAGGGATAACACTACTGAAGATGCTAAAAATAACAGTATTCCTGACACTATAAACCATATTGACGTCAAAATCATGAAAATGCTTAATGATGGGATAATGTCTATCTCCTTGATTTCATTGTATGGCGTTAACTCGAACTGTATCCCCTTGAAGTACTTCATTAAATAGTTGTATAATAAAGCGTTGATGTATGAACTCACATACGTTAATAGCAGGGTTAATATTAGTCCTATAATAATCCCAATGGCTGTGTATGTAATATAGTTAGTAAATAGGTACTCTTTAAGTTGTGGTACGGCAGCAACCACTATGCCCATTGCTATTAGGAATATAATAAGTCCTATGATGCATATGATGAAAGTCATGACAGTTGATATCTTGGATACTGACTTGGGTTCAAGGTATGCTAGTCTGGTATTTATCATTATCCTTTCCTCCTTTTATTAATTTTCTTATTTTTATCAATATTTATTGATATGTTTTATGAACTATTAAAATATTTTTTTTCAGATTCGATTATATTGCTTAATTATAATGTTTATAAAAGAGTTATGGCATAAATTTTCTTTTTTCTCAACGTCATCAGGTTGGATTTATTCTTTATGTATAGCATTCAAATTAATTTTTTAAGTTAATAAACACTACCTATTTTTAACTTATTATTTATACTATCTGTAATCGTTTAAAAAAAATCGTGAACATGTTAAATTAAATGTCGGTTGAAAATGTGGTTGAAACTTCAATAATCTAAAACGTATGTTAATATATTCACCAATCATCAGCCAATATGATTTAATAAAAATAAGAGTTAATATTATTTTTTGTCTATGGTGTTATGATAAAAGTTAAAATATTAAAAAAAAGGGAGTAT
>MUZY01000128.1:461-6542 GCA_003266065.1 Methanosphaera sp. rholeuAM130 | reverse complement strand
CCTTTCGTGCCACTGTTTTACCTCCGCTGATATTGTTGTACTATGAATGTGATAATATTATATTATTTTAATAATATTGTTTTATGTTTTTTATTTATAATAAATCTTGTCATTTTTAAGCAATATTATTTTTCATATTTTTTAACCATTTTTATGGCACAGAATTCTCCACACATGCTGCACATTTCATCATCGGATGCTCCACCATTTTCATAGATTTGACGGGCAGTCTTACCGTCTATTGCCAGTTCAAACTGTTTTTCCCAGTCAAAGTTTTCTCTTGCCACGGCCATTTCATATTCACGTTGTAGTGTTGACGGAATTTCCTTTGCGATATCAGATACTTCAGCGGCTATCTTGGATGCAATTACTCCTTCTTTAACCTGCTGTACACTAGGTATGGAGAGATGTTCGGCTGGGGTAACGTAACAAAGGAAGTCCGCTCCGCTTGAACCGGCTATGCTTGCACCGATTGCTGCATTTATATGGTCATATCCCGGTGCCACATCCGTTACCAATGGCCCTAATACGTAAAATGGGGCATGATCACAGATTGTTTTCTGTATCTGCATATTTGCTTTTACCTGTGTTATCGGCACGTGGCCTGGTCCTTCAACCATTACCTGTACGTTAGCTTCCCTGGACCTTTTTACCAATTGGCCTAATGTGGTTAATTCCCTTATTTGGCTGATGTCCGTTGCATCATGTATGCATCCTGGTCTTAATCCATCCCCTAAAGATAAGGTCACGTCATCTTCATGACATATTTCCAACAGATAATCGAAGTCCTTATATAATGGATTTTCCTTATCGTTGTGTATTATCCACGCAGCCGTCAGGGCACCTCCTCTACTGACTATTCCCATCAGTCTACCCGAATTTTTAACGGCTTTCACGTTTTCCTTGTTTATTCCACAGTGTACCGTTATGAAGTCGACACCTTCCTTTGCCTGTTTTTCTATTGTTTTGAAGATGGCGTCTTCGTCCATGTCAACTATGTTTTTGTTTTCTTTGAGGGTTCGGGCTCCCGCCTCGTATATCGGTACTGTTCCGAGGGGGATATTCGTCTTTTCGAGGATTTTTTGTCTTATCTTTTCTAGTTGGGGTCCTGTACTTAAATCCATCACGGCATCTGCCCCGTATTCCACAAGAACATCTACCTTTTCCAGTTCTATGTTTATGTCTTCTTTTTCTGTTGATGAACCTATATTTGCATTAATCTTTGTATGTAAATCTTTTCCTATTCCGGTAGGGAGTGTATTTCTATTTTTATTTTTTGGAATTACTACTTTTCCTTCTGCTATATATCTGCATAATTTTTCTTTTGATATATTCTCTTTTTCTGCTACATATTCCATTTCAGGAGTTATGATTGACTTTTTTGCATCTTCAATTTGGGTCAAAAGAATACTCTCCTTTTGTTTGGTTATTATTAATATGTTGGTAATATTATTTCTATTATTGTTTTTGATTTTTCATGTAATTATTTCTTTGGATTTAAAATTTGTTTTACTTTATTTTCTTTAATTTTTACCATTAAATATATATATTATGTTAAATATATTATTAATTAGTAGCCACGCCGGGGTGGCTCAGCTGGTTAGAGCGCACGGCTCATAGGGTATTAAGCAGAGCTCTGACTTTTTCCTGGGATACCGTGAGGTCGCGGGTTCGAATCCCGCCCCCGGCACTTATCTATTTAATGGATAAGTTAAAAATAATTGTACTTTTCGTACATTTATATCTTTTTTTATGTTTTTTGTTTCAATTATTTCAACAGTTGTTCTTGAATTCATATCTCTTCAATAACTTTCACTAATTTGCATATTTTTCAATAGATTTATATTATACATTGAACTAAAGTATTAGTATAGGAAGTATACTTCCGATGTTTGTATAGTTAAATTGATTATATTTGAAGAATATATATTTATATTATTATTAAGTTCTTATCACAAGTATAATTAGGAGACTTATACAAATGTCAGAAAGAGATGAACAGATAGACCAGGTAATCAAGAAAATAGATGAATACGGGTCTAAATTTTTAAGATTTCAATTTTCAGATATTCATGGTACACCCAAAAATATGGCAGTATCATTGAATAAGCCGGAAGATGCCGAAGATGTAATAAATAATGGTTTACTATTTGATGGATCATCAGTAGCAGGATTTGTAGATATAAACGATAGCGACCTATTGTTAAAACCTGATATATCCACGTTTTCCACATTACCATGGAGACCTGAAGAAAAAGGTTCATGTAGATTTATATGTGACGTATATCATACGGATGAAACACCATTCGAGGGTGATCCAAGAGGAGTTCTTAAAAAATCATTAAAATTAGCTGAAGAAAGAGGTTATCAATATAATATGGGTCCGGAACCAGAGTTCTTCATAGTTGATGAAGATGAACACGGAAATTTAATCCCGGCCGACAGCGCCGATTATTTTGACGTAGAACCACTGGATTCTGGAACGGATTTAAGAAGAGAAATAGTATTGGGTTTGGAGCAATTGGACTTTAACATTGAAGTCAGCCACCACGAAGCCGCACCAGGACAACATGAAATAGACTTTAGATTCGCGGATGCAATGAAAACGGCGGATGCCGTGGTTACATTCAAACAAGCAATCAAAGCATTCATAGCTAACTTGGGCCATAAAGTTACTTTCATGCCAAAACCGTTCTTCGGAGTAAACGGTAGCGGTATGCACTGTAACCAAAGTCTGTTTAAGGATGGAAAAAACATATTCTATGATCCTGATACCGAAACACAATTATCACAGGAAGCATTATACTTCATAGGTGGACTATTAAAACATGCAAAAGCGTTATCCGCTATTTTATCTCCAACGGTAAATTCATACAAAAGGTTAGTTCCCGGATATGAAGCACCATGTTACATAGCATATGGACTTAAAAACAGATCAACATATTTAAGAATTCCAGCATCCCGTGGCCTTGGAACAAGAATAGAATGCAGATCACCGGATCCATCATGTAATCCATACCTGGCATTTGCAGTATTGCTGGAAGCAGGACTTGAAGGATTGGATAAAAAGATTGATCCTGGAGAACCAACGGAATTCAATGCATTTGAATACACGCCGGAGGAGCTGGCTAAAAAGGGTGTGGATACGNNTCAATTCTACAACATTAAACGTGCAGAATGGGATGACTATAGAATACAAGTATTTGATTATGAAAGAGACAAATTCTTAAACATATAATCCAAATTCTTCACCAATATTTTTTTCACTTCTCTTTTTTCAATTAATAAAACAACCAACAGGGGGTTAAAACATCACTATTAAACAAGAAACCGATTTGAAAATGATGGAAATTCTCAGAATCTTAAACTCGGAGGACAAGGTTCTGGGTGCAAAGCACATATCAGATGAATTAGGAAAGAGAGGATATTCTTTAGGTGAAAGGGCAGTCAGATATCATATGAGAATTCTGGATGAAAAAGGATTCACCGAAAAAATCGGTCATAAGGGAAGAATAATCACTCAGGAAGGAAAGAATGAACTCAACAATGGACTGATATTTGATCAGGTGGACTTTTCATATTCCCGATTCCAAGAAAAAATGTACAACGTATCCCTTGACATATCTACTGCTAAAGGATTTGTAATTGCAAACATTTCCTCAATAAATCAATTGGATGCAAAGGATATAATAGACTCAGTCTTTGAACACGGGCTGGCCGTAAGTAAAAACATTCTCTACACTAAAGAGGACGACGTGGACTATATAAAAACAGTCTGCGGAACAACAATCGACGGAGTTTTCCAAAAGAACGGAATTATATCAAGACCTTCCTACGGTGGATTGGTTAAGGTGGAGGATAACATTCCCTTGAAGTTCATAGAACAGATAGCATATGAGAAAACGTCAATCACACCACTTGAAGCGTTCTCCGGAAAGGGCAACACATCAATACTGGACGTATTGTCATCCGGTGACGGAGTAATTCCGGCAAACTTCAGGACAATACCGATGACCAAACAGGCTCACGCCAAAAAGATTTTGGAAGACCTCAACAAGATAGGAATCGGTGGCCTAATTAAGATGGGCAAACCCGGCGAATCGGTACTTGGAATAAACGTACCTGAGGGCATGGTTGGAGTATCCATAATCGGGGGTATTGCACCTTTATGTGCCGCCCAGGAGGACGGCTATGATTTAAACATTAAGTTGGCAGATGAATTCGTAAACTATGAATCGATGACATCCGTTGACTATAATGTAAAACCGGTGTTGTCCGATGCCACCAGAAAGACAAACAAGGTATCATTCGTATTCGAAAAAATATTCAATTGGATATCACAGGTAACCTTTGACTACAATACCTTCGAAGGGGACATTATAACAAACATTTCCTACGTCGATAAGCAAAACCTGGATGAATCTCTTGAGATAATATACAATCTCTACAGGGAGTATCCTCACTATTTCATGGGCGACAAATATGCACTATTGGATGATAAGGATGGAAAGGTTGGCATTGCAACCATATGCAGTCTAAGTGTGGACGGAATATTGACGAATAACGGAATAGTCTCAATACCTATATACAGTGGAGTCTTGGACATCGACAAGAGACAACGCAGATTCACGGAGCTGATATCATATAAGGGTTCATCCGTAGATCCCCATGAGATATTCATTAAGAAGGACATGTGCAATATAGCAACCAAAAAGGGCAGTTCCGACAGGATATTGGCAAGCGTTCACTCTGTTCCGTATGTGGCAAGGGATGACGCTTTGGATATATTTGACTCAATTGGCAAAGCCGGATTTAATTTCCTGGACATCGGAAAGCCGAATCAGTACATCTATAATTCAAAGATAGACATGTATCATTTCGGATATGCAACAGCCGGTGGATTGAATCCAATAGAAAAAGTTAAGGAATCCGGCGTATGCGTTGACGTAAAGTCAATTGAAAAGATTATGGACTTTAAACATTTCGAGACCTTTTAATGTAATGTTTTTCTTCAAATTCTTCATATTCTTTTTTTTAGTAATCATGTTTAAGTCTTCCTAAAAATCAATTTTTTTAAATACTGTCAATTATAAACTACAAAATATACACTATTAATGTCGGGTATTAGGAGTTAAATACAATGTTAATGGGGTATAATAGGCGATTTAATATTTTTAACACAATCGCATTCAAAATGTGATTTATGGAGTTTTTAAAGGTTATAAGTGATATATATGGCAGTAATTATAGATACCAGTAAATGTAATGGAGTGGACGCTTGTCCTGCCGGTGGATTATGTATAGAGATATGTGCTTTAAATGCCATGGAAAATGTGGATGGAAGACCTAAGGTAAATGGGGAAGCATGTCCCGAATGTGGATTATGTGTCATGAATTGTCCAAACGAGGCTATATCCAAGTCTGGAAGCTGAAGGTGGATTTATGACAGTATCCCTATTCGCCGATAAATGTGATGGGATAGATGAATGTCCCGAAAATGGCATGTGCATTAAAATATGTGCATTGAATGCAATCTCTAATATAAATGACTTGCCGCAAATAGACGATGACAACTGTTCTAATTGTGGTTTATGTATATTAAGCTGTCCAAATGAAGCATTATCAAATTAATGCTTTATTCACTATTTTTTTTAATCTTTTTTTTAACTTATTGGAATCTAATTTTTTAAGGGTTTGGTTAATTATTTCATAATTACTCTTTTCAGCGGTAGGTAACAATAAGCGTCAATAAAATTATTTTTCTATGAAAGTGTTTTTCAAATGATTCAAAATAAGGATAACTGGTTAAATAAGTTAATTTGGAGTTTAAAAAATAAAAAAAAGAAAATAAGATGTTTATGTTAAGATAACGTCTAATCTATCTTCTTCGATAGCGTTTTTAATTTCTCTTGAAATTCTGCGACCCATACTCATAGGTTCTCCGAATTGGATGTATGAGTATGCGGAACCGTTCATGAATGTGTTTGTTCCACCATCGATACGTGCACTCATTTCAAAGATAACAATTTCTCTGTCATCGTTTACCATACACTGTAGACAGAATGGACCGTTCATACCCGG
>MUZY01000128.1:0-414 GCA_003266065.1 Methanosphaera sp. rholeuAM130 | reverse complement strand
TGGTTACCACTTACAACATATGAAGGACTTAAGTTGGCTTCAATTTGTTCCTGTGCAGGAATTCTGACGATACCGTCTATGTTGGTTTCATATCTGCTGTCCATACCCAATACTTCAACTTCATCCTTAAGTGCTGAGTAGAAGTAGTGTATACAGTAGTTTGTTCCACATACGTATTCTTCGATGTGTGCTTCCTTTACATCGTCATCGTTGATCCATTTTCTTTCCTTCATTTCTGCTATTTTTTCTTGGAATTCATCGTAACTGGAACATATGAAGTATCCTTGTCCACCTCTAGCTCCAGGGAATTTGACCATTACTGCACCGTCAATGTCTTCTGGGTTTTCATATTTCATAGGCATTCTGATACCGGATTCTGTAATCATCTTTCTTTCCTTATCCCTTTCTGCTTCC
>MUZY01000225.1 GCA_003266065.1 Methanosphaera sp. rholeuAM130 | reverse complement strand
CAAGGACAACATTGCAAAATCAACGAAGATAAACAGTGAAGATGAGACTTCTTCAAACAATAAAGTAAAATCAAACGTTACTGCAACAAGCAGCAAAAAACAGTACACTAAAAAAACTACATCGAGCAGCAATCAGAAGAAGTACACAAACACAAAGAAAACTACATCAAAAAGTAGTTCCTATGAAAAGCAACAGGCAATAATTGCACAGGAAAGAGCCCGTAAACTTGAAAATGAAAAGATAGCCAACAATACTAAAAAGGTAGTTAAAAGTAGTCCAAATACAAAAAATGCTACTTACAGTATATCCGGTACGGTAACTCAAGTCTATAACAAGACCACCGGCAAATATGCAGGTGGAGAAGAAGACGGTGAAGTTCTCCAAGGAGCACAAGTTGTTATCTATGATTCATATGGAGTTAAGGTAGCTCAAACAACAAGTGACAAATCTGGTAATTACAAAGTAAATAATTTGACAAAAAACAATTATACAGTAACATTCAGTTACGGTACATATGCTTTAGGTAATGAATCTGTAGCAATAATTAATAAATCCAAAGAAGGAATTAATTATACATTCATCCCTGATATAGCAATAATCTCATATTCTGGTGCAACATCAACCGATGGTCAGAAAGAAAAGGTAGAAGCACTAAAAAGCATTAGTGACAGAATCTACTTCCTTGAAAGTTATGATATCATTGAAGGATATGATAACTCGGATCAATGGATGTTGGACTACACCAATTTCATATTGGTGGACATGTATTCGGAAGGTAACGGATTTGGTATTGACGTACGCCTAATCGGTGAATCACCGGCTTCACAGAATAACATGATAGCATATACATTTGGTATATACTCAGAACAGTTATTCCAGGGAAACCTGCGAAGCTGGGGATTTTTAGGTGGAGATCCGTATTCGCTTGAAAATACATACGTAGGATCATATTGGCAGGCAGAACGAATAACCGATAATGAAACCGTTCAAACGAACATGAACAATTTCTTCAAATATATTGAATATCTGCTTGGCGATTCGGATGTTGATCCTACCAGGAATAATGGGAGTCCTATATTAGAGAGAACTGATTGGGGGATATATTATCCCGGTCATAAAAGTTTTACAATGACCCCAAGCCAACAGGAAATCAATTCATGGATTCTATCCAATCCGGGTTATAACAATGACGGTGCCGGTAGTCTTAACTGGATGACCGACAACTTGACCGCATGGAATGCAAAAAACAACGACCCCCAGACAATATTTAACGAATTTGAAACATGGTATGATAAGGAAGTTAAGATTAATGGGAGTTTCGTTGTAATAGCAAGTTATTACCCTGGCGGAGACCTAATAGATGCTATGATTAAGGAATATGAAAAACAGGGACGTGCAGCAATAAACTTATACCAGAAATCAACGACTCCCGCAATAAGTGACTTTATACAAAACCTGACCGTGGGAGATATTGCATTGAAACACGGTGTAAGTGCTGTGAGTTCACTATATTCATTCTCTATGGACTATGCAAATATGGGTACGAACAAAGCTGTAACCACATTTAAGAATACGAATGTTTCTATTCTTAAGGCTTTGGATGCCATAGACATCACAAGTTATCAAAGCAAATATGGACCACAAGCCGAATGGACAATAGGCGTTACAATTCCACAATTTGAAGGTGTTTTCGGAGCGATACCGGTCTCATATCTTGATGAAGAGGGTAACGAAATAGTTATCCAAAGTGGACTGGAAAAACACGTGAACATCACCAACGGATGGGCCAAACTAAAGGATATGGAAAACAGCGAAAAGAAAATTGCAATTATCCTATACAGTTACCCTCCGGGAAAAGCAGATGTTGGAGCTTCATACTTGGATGTATTTGAAAGCGTCCGTCAAATGTTAATTCAAATGAAAGAGCGTGGATATGACATCGGATATGAAAGTATCGATGACATTCCATCAACCGATGAATTAACCACGTTAATATTAGAGTTAAGTAACAAAGGTACACACGCCAGCGGACTTCTCGAGCAATACGTTGAAAAATACCGAGATGACCTTGAAGCATACAATCAAATCATCAGCGAAGAGCAGTATATGAAATGGTTTAACGATCTGCCTGAAAATCTTCAGGAAGGAATGATTGCCAATTGGGGAGAAGGAATTGAAAACTCTGCGATGGTATATGATTCATCAATAATCGTACCGGGTATGCACATAGGTAACATATTTATAAGCGTACAGCCGGCTAGAGGATGGGATGAAGTATCAGATTACCACAGCGATACGTTGTCACCTCCACCAGCATATCTGGCATACTATAAGTATCTCAATGAAATATGGGATGTAGATGCCATAGTTCACATGGGAACCCACGGAACCCTCGAATGGTTACCTGGACACACCTTAGGTATGCAGGAAAGCGACTGGTCATTCCAATTAACAAACGTTCCAATCATATACCCATATATCGTGTCAAACCCAGGGGAAGGTATGACTGCAAAAGAAAGAAGTTTTGCACAAGTTATAACCCATATGACTCCAGTGACGGTTGACAGCAGCCTATATGGAGATTATGTGAAACTGGAAGATGCTATGACAAGATATACCGAAATCAACAAATTGAATTCAACGGGTACCGATGTTTATCAGAGTGAAATATTAAACATCAGTAGCGAGTTAGGTTATCGTGCCATGGAAGAGGACGAAACATTCGATGAATACGTAAACTTCCTGCACAGTCAGATAGAATCAATGGAAACCGATAAGATTACATTGGGAAACCATATACTTGGTCACATCTGGAATGATACCGAAATGGTAGAAGGTGTAAAAACAATTGCCTCATCCAGAACATACATACTGCAGAATCTGATGGAACTTAGATATCCACACCTTATCGGTCAAGACTACTACACCTTAATAAAGGATCGAAGCTTTGAACCGTATAAGGAAGATTTGAACAATATGTTGACAAACATCATTTCATTGCTCGTGGATGGAAATAGCATTGACGATGTTGCACTAACTTATATGCAAAACAATGAAAGTGCACTGTATCAGGACATAACTGATATATATAACATCATTGAAGGAATTAAGGATAACCAGGAATGGGACGCAATATTCACTGCATTGGAAGGTGGATATGTTGAACCGGGTTTATCCGCAGACCCTTCCTACTCAGACGTGTTACCGACCGGTAGAAGCTTATATGCCAGTGATACAACCAAAATGCCAAGTAAAAATGCATGGGAAATGGCCAAGAATGCCGTTGACATCATGATAAGAAATTACTATGAAAACAATGCAGGTTCATGGCCACAACTAAATGCTATAGTTATTTGGGGTACTGAAGTATTGCGTACAGAGGGTGTAAGTCTAGCGGAATTCCTTTATTTCATGGGTGTGGAACCTACATGGGACCACAACGGCAAATACAATGGATTAAAGGTCATACCTCTTGAAAACCTAACGTTAAAGTTAAGTGACGGATCAGTGATAAACCGTCCGAGACTCGACGTATTCACAACCATAGTTAGTTCAAATCCTCAATGGATTAAGATGTTGAATGACGCCGTTAAGTTAGTATATGACTTGAACGAATCGTCAACAGGCAAGAACATAGAAAACTATGTTATAAAACACATCAATGAATATATCGAAGCATACAATACGACAGAAGGAGCATTGGACAGGGTATTCGGTTTACGCGGTGCAATACTTGAAGGTACTGGTGTATCTGATTTGGCACCTAGTGTAACCAATTGGCAAGACTCTGAAAACGGTATCAGCAATGAACTGTCAAGCGTATACATGTCAAGGATATCAAATGCTTGGAATGTAAATGACAACGGTAAAATTGTAGTGACAAACAATACAGATCAATTTACATACCTGTTAAGTCACTTGACATTGCTGACTCAAAACCTCGACAGTACCTGGAGAGTTACGGATTCAGATGATTATGCCGATTGGTTCGGTGGATTACTAAATGCTGCCAACACATTAGGAGCAAAAGTAAACACACAACTACTGGATATTCGTGACAAAAACAACATCATTTCAAGTACATTGGTTGAAGAAATCCAAAAGGAAATACGTGACACTCTGCTTAACCCTACATATATCGATTCGCAAATCAACAGTGCCAGCGGTTGGAACGCCATGGCTGCCAAATTACAGAACGCCATGGAAATAATGTTCACAACACAGGGATATGCCGAAGACAGATACGGTAATGCTGTAGAAGTTAACAGAACTGGAAATAATGCAGGTGCATTAGGTTCAGGTTTAATCACACAAATCGGTAAAATGCTGGTTAGTGATAAACTGAACGTCAACAAAGACTATAAAGCATACGCATTCCAATCCATGGCTGGTTGGCTACTTACAACGGATATGAATGGATTCTGGGAATCCAATCAGGGTTTACGTGAGCAATTGGCCAACAAGTATATCCAAAGTGCAGTGCAATATGGTATCGCATGTTGTCACCACACATGTAAAAACGTTGTATTCAACAAGTGGGTGGTTAAAACATCAACCGTTCCTAATGAAATGAAACAACAGTTCTCTGATATGATGGCAGCATCAACAAGCTTTAAGGGATCATTGCTTGATCCTAACGACTTACCATACACAAACACTCTGGTCGATGATGATTACAGTGGAGAAATAGACCTAACGGGTACTGTTACGGAAATCGGTATCGATGCAAGTGCAGTGGATACAGGCGTTAGCGGTAACCCTAATGCAAACGCCAACGGTAACAGTGCAGGTTCAGGCAGTGTAGCAAATCTTGTCGGACCGGGTAACGCTGACACGGACAATACAAACGGTACCAATGGTACTGCCGTTGACGGCAACGGTAATGAAGGCAGCGGAAGTCAATCCAATGGAAACGGTGAAAACTCAGGTAATTCCAACAGTGGAGATTCCGGTGCTAACAGTGGAAGTGGAACAAGCGGTACCGGTGAATCCTCAAACAATTACGGTGACGGTGTAAGCGTTGGTACAAACGGTGGAGCTGGAGACAGTAAAACCAACAGTACAGCCGAAGGTAGTGGAAGTTCGGTCGGAGATGTAAGTTCGGCTGAAGCAGCATCCAATGCCCAGGCAGCTAACGCCGAGTCGAGTGCAGGTTCCAAAAGTGATGACGGTGAATCCAGTGCAGCAAGTGCAGGTTCAGCTATGAAATCCGTATTTGAAGTTACTAAGAAGAAATTAAGTAAATCAGCCCCTCAAGATTCCGAGATATCGGCGGCATATCTTGCAGGTGTTGTTTTAGTTGGTTTATTATTCTTTGCCGGATTTAAAGGTAGAAATCCTCGTGAGAGGAAACGATGATATCATACATATTAACAATAAAATAAAATTACCCCTTTTTTTATTCTTTTTTTAAAAAGAATAATTACTTTTTTTAAAAAATAAGACATTTACAATAGTTTATTAGATAATTACATATCTACTTATTATTACTTTACATATAACTATATTAAATGAATCCAGATATGATTATTTAGTTAATCCAATATTCATCAATACTCAAGATTAATGAAGGATGAAAACAGGAATATGTCTCCATTATATTGATAATTGTCGAAAAATAGATTGAATAAGATTGATTTTAAAATAAGAAAAAAAATTTAAAAAGAGAGTTGAAGATTATTATAACGTTTTGGTCTTTGGATACAATCTTTTCTCATTATCCCTATACCAGTTAACCGTTTTTTCCATTGCATCCTCAAAGCTCCACTTAGGCTGCCATCCAAGCTTTTTGGTTTTGGTGGCATCAAGGGAATATCTTCTGTCATGACCTAATCTGTCCTGGACATGCTGAATAAGAGTTTCGGGTTTATTGAGTTTCTCAAGTATCAGTTTGGTAATTTCCATATTATTTTTTTCATTACCTCCACCGATATTATACACTTCACCGAGTTTACCCTTATGAAGAACAGTATCTACACCTGCACAGTTATCTTCCACATAAATCCAGTCACGTACGTTCTGTCCGTCACCATATACCGGCAATGGCTCATCATGCAATGCCTTCAATATGAATAACGGAATCAGTTTTTCCGGAAACTGCCTTGGACCGAAGTTATTGCTGCTTCTTGTTATGATGACAGGTATTCCATATGTTTTATAGTATGCGTTGACCAGTAAATCCCCGCCGGCCTTACTTGCAGAGTATGGGCTTGAAGGATCTATATTATCCGTTTCCTTAAAGGAGCCTTCCAGTATGCTGCCATATACCTCATCAGTTGATATTTGAATATAGCGTTCAACATCATACTTTCTTACAAGTTCCAACAGATTTTGTGTACCCAATACGTCTGACTTGACAAATGACTGAGGGTCGTTGATTGACTTATCCACATGCGTTTCTGCAGCAAAGTTCACCACATAATCAGCATCTTTCATAGCCTTACCTGCTTCAATTGCACTGGCAATGTCCCCTTTTATAAACTCAACATCCAATGACTTGATATTTTCCAAATCTCCAGCATATGTTAACTTGTCCAACACCGTTATGTCATAATCAGGATATTTTTGTGCAACATAATGAACATAATTTGATCCTATAAATCCTGCCCCACCTGTAATCATTATTTTCAAATATCTCACCTTTAACTATTTTATTAATAATCTTCAAATATTGGTTATCTATATGTCTTTTTAATTATTAATAATTTTTGAAAAGTTTTGAATTTCATAATTCATCCATTAATCGATAGGTTTTTCAGATATGAAAGCAGGAATCCTATTGATATATCCCTATAGAATATCCTCCAATCGATTAATTTTCCTGTTCATCAACGTCAAAGTCCATCAATTCACCGTTTTCTTCAACAATCTTTGCAATGGATTCCTCTGCCTTGGTTAATTTTTCATCACATATTTTAACCAATTGCATTGCATTGTTGAATTCGTCAATGGCATCATCCAGAGGTACGTCTCCACTTTCCAGTCTTTCAACAATTTCTTCCAACTTCTCTATACTTTCCTCAAAACTTAAATCTTCCATTTATATCACCTTTGTATTTACTACTCCATCATCAAACTCTATGTCCAATTTATCCCCCACTTCAACATCATTTGAGGAGGACACTACCTTTTCGTTACTCTTTGCTATGGCATAACCCCTTTTTAACGTCAACAACGGATTCAATACCTCCAACTTAGAAATATTTTTTATGTATCTTTCCTTCTTGTTTTTTGTTATGCCCTCAGGATGTTTGAATATGTAGGAATTTTCCAATTTGGACAGCTTATTTCTGTTGTCATATACAATGTCCTTTGACACTCTTTCAAATCTGCCGATCAATAAATCCAGATTCATCTTCGGAACGTCATAGACACTTTGCGGATTCTTAAAAACGTTTTTGCCGGATATATTATCCAGTCTAGTCCTATCTTCAATTACTCTGCTTTTTATATAATTTGTTATCCTTCGATTCAACTGTCTTATTTTAGATTCCAATTCAACGGCACTTGGAACCGCTATTTCGGCGGCCGCCGTTGGTGTTGGTGCCCTTAAATCCGCCACATAATCGGAAATCGTCCAATCGACTTCATGTCCTACAGCACTTATTACGGGAACATCGGATTCATATATTGCACGGGCTACAATTTCCTCATTGAAGGACCATAAGTCTTCAATGCTTCCGCCGCCACGCCCAACAATCAACGTGTCCAAGTCATAGTTTTGGGCATTCGCTATTTGATCCGCAATTTGTTCTGCTGCCAAATCCCCCTGTACCAGCGTTGAAAAAACCAGCACCTGACAGTATGGATATCTTCTCTTTATTGTCGTGATTATATCCCTTATTGCTGCACCGGTACTGGCCGTTACAACCCCTATACGTTTTGGATATTTTACAATCTCTTTTTTATGAGAATCATCAAATAATCCTTCCTTTAAGAGTTTTTCCTTTAGCTGCTCATATGCAACATACAGCTCGCCCAATCCATCCTCGGTTATTCGATGAGCATATAACTGATAACTACCATAATCCTTATATATTCCTATTTCACCGGTTATGATTACTTTCATCCCATTTTTCGGTTCAAACTTTAGATTTTGCTTATATCCGTAGAACATGACGGATCTAATCTGGGAGTCCTTATCCTTAAGTGTAAAATAACTGTGTCCACTGGGATATGTTTTATAGTTTGATATTTCACCTTTAACCATTATATTCGCTAATAAATTATCGTTTTTTAGTTTTTGAATAAGATAATCCGTTATTTCAGAAACGGTATAGCAGTGAACATCATTAGATTCCGGTGTTTCATCCTTTGTTAATTCAAGAGTAGACTGTTTCGTAAAACGTTTACGCATGATTTCACCTAAATACTTTAAATTTTTTAAATAACTAATTATTTCTAGATTAAAAAAATCAATTTAAAGGATAATTAATTATTCTTCATTCTTACTACTCAAAAAATCATATTCCATTGAATCAATATCCGTTGATTCCAACTTCATAATAACCGCCTTAAACCATCATTACATGAAACTATAGCCACATCCGGTTTATCTATCCAGTCATGATAGTAGAATACGCAGCCCTGAACTCCATGTGCCAGGGCAAATACATATTGGTAAATGGCTTTCCATGCTTCGTCACAAAATCCATCCGGTTTTGATAATCAGCATAAAAAACCTGACCCTACCTCATTAATGGACAAGTCGATAAGCCTTCCAGACCTATTCTTTAGCCAAATCTTCATCCAATGTGGTTTTTAATACCGGTTATTTTGACTTTTTTTATACTCTCATTTTTACACCTACTCTTATATTAAACATCAAATGATTTATATTTTAAAAAACAATATTTATATATGAAATTCTTTATTACAGGCGGTAGCGGTCTACTGGGTGGTAGAATTGCTACTGTGGCTGATGACGAGCATGAACTTATTTTATCCCATAACTCCAATCCGACAGGCAACACTGTTAAATGTGATATAACGAATGAGGATGAAGTTAAGAAGATAATTTCTAAAGAAAATCCTGATGTGATTATTCACTGTGCCGCCATGACCAACGTGGACTTATGTGAGGATGAAGTGGATAAGGCATATAAAATCAATGGTGATGCCACGGGATACTTGGCTAAAGCAGCTGAGGGTGTTAACGCCAAGATGATTTATGTATCCACGGATTTCGTATTTGATGGAAAAAAAGGCAACTATAAGGAGACTGACAAGGTCAACCCGTTGGGCATCTATGCCAAAAGCAAGTATGACGGTGAGGTGCAACTGCAGAGGTATTCATCCGATTGGGCCATAGCCAGAGTAAGCGTATTGTACGGCTGGCATGAACGGTTGAACTTTACCACTTGGGTTATTGATGAGTTGAGAAACGACAATGAGATTAACATTGTAACAGATCAGATTAATTCACCTACGCTGGCTGACAATGCGGCCGAGGCCATGTTTGAAATAGCGTTGCAGGACAAAAACGGCATTTATCATACTGCGGGAAACGATTTGATTAGCAGATATGATTTTACAAGAGAAATTGCCGAAGTGTTTGATTTGGATGAAACTTTAATCAATCCGATAACCAGTGATAAATTCGTTCAGAAAGCTCCAAGACCACGTGATTCCTCATTGAATGTTAGTAAAATAGAAAAGGAATTGAATTTTAAGATGGAAACATGTAAAGAGTCCTTGGAGAGAATGCATGATTGTGAATAATCATTTTTTTATTTATTTTATTGGTATGGGGTTGTCGTGTAGAGTCAACAAAAAATTTGAACAAACAGTAAAATTTATATATGATAATTAA
>MUZY01000112.1 GCA_003266065.1 Methanosphaera sp. rholeuAM130 | reverse complement strand
CATGAACACCGGTATTCAAAGAAGCAGTTCAACGCCATACGGTGCAAGTACGACAACTTCACCTGCCGGTAAAAAGAGTTTCGGTGAAGACAAGTTCAAAAAGGACATGGCTTCAATCATGGCCGGTCATGGAATACCATATGTAGCAACAGCATGCGTATCAGAACCAAAAGACTTGATGAACAAGGTTAAAAAGGCATCAGAAATTAAAGGTCCTGCATACATTCACGTCCTGCAGCCATGTGCAACCGGATGGGGATATGATCCATCAAAAACCATCAAATTGGGTAAACTGGCCGTTGACTCAAAAGCTTGGATATTATATGAAATCGAAAACGGTGTCTTAAGAGTAACCAAGAAAGTCAATAATCCGATACCTGTAGAGGAATATCTCGGTGCTCAAAAACGTTTCAAACACCTGAAAGAAGAACAAATTAAGGTTATCCAAGAGCACGCCGATGCTAAATATGAGCAGTTAATGGCCATATCGGAATAACAAGTGGACAATAATAGTATTATTCCTCTTTAAACTTTTTTTTCTTATTTTTAATAGTTTTCTTATTTTTATTAATATTTCAACCAGCTTATTTTTTCAGCAGCAAATCCCATTATTGCCGATTGTCAATTATTATATGAGAACACCTAATCCTTGATAATAAAATATATTAATTTCAAAATCAATAATATTCTTATTTACAATTGGTTATAGAACATTAATCATGGAGTCTTGAATTAAATCATTTACCGGGTGAAAAAATGGATGAAAAAATAGTCTTAAAGGGAATAACGGATATAGGCATTAAAATCAGATATGAAGACTTGGATAAACTCGAATATCCGAAAGATGAACTTGTTTATTTAATTGTGGAATATGAAAATTTTGATTATGAATTTCTGTTAAAGGATCTTGAACAAAGCGATAAGCTAACCGTATTAGGTTCCGGTGCATTTAATAAGGAAAAGGGTTATGACAGGACTGGTCCATGGTTCAACAGGTGGAGTTGGACTTTCGACGATTCTGCGTTATACTATCATGATCCAACATTGTATCTGGCCGATGACATCTATGGACCGTGGGGATTGGGAACGCCTGAGACGTGGTACTTGGAAAAGATTGGAATCATCATCTCCAGACTGGTTGAAGTGATGGGCATAAAAAATGAGGACATTCTGCTCTATGGAAGTTCGGCCGGTGGTTTCACGTCGCTTATGCTGTCTATTATGATTAAAGGCTCGGTTTGTCTGGCGGAAGTTCCACAATTCGATATAACAACTTGGGGTTCATTCTGGAGACCGCTTAAGAATGCAAGCTTTGACATGGACGACAAGGAATTCATTGAAAAATACGGCAATCGCGTAAGTGTCATGAAATTGATACAACAGGAAAACTACGTTCCAAATGCATATATATTAATGGATTGCAGTGCCGAATATGATTTTACAAGACAATACCTTCCGTTTTTCAAGAGATTAAACAATTTCACCTATGACATTAAGGGAAACTCCATGAAACTAATAATATTCGGTAAAAACACGGGACATTCAGCACTTCCAAAGGACGTCATTTTATCGATAATCAGACACGTCCGCCTGAATGAATTTTATCTTAACAATCCACAGATTAATCCCGACAGATACAAACAAGATCCCACACGATTAATAAAGGTTTGTGACGATTACAGAAGAAAGATCAATAAGCTCAATAAGGAAAATGTGGACATGTCCTTCGAAATAACCGCTCTCGAATCAATGTTGGAAGACAATGGACAAGAGATGTCCTGTGCAAGTGAAGAGGACATGCCAGTTGCATTCATGGATAAAAAAATTCGGGATAAAAATCACCTGATATCCTACTTGAATGATATGGTAAAATCATTCAAAGAGGAATTCAAACGTAAGGATGCTGAGATTAATGAGTTAAATAATCAAATAAACATGCTTAAGGATGACTCGGCAAAAATACAAAAGGAATTTGAATTAATACTCAAGCATAAGGATGAAGAAATCAAATCATTAAATGAAGAATTGGGAAAAAGGGATGAGTATATCTGATTTTACTTTTTCGCATACCAGTTTTTCCATTATCTTTCTTTTTTTCAAATTGTTATTTTAGCTTTTTGCTATTCTAAAATTTTTAATATTAGTTTTTACATATCTCATATTAAATACGATTTAAGGATTTTTCAAAATGATTACACAAGAACAAATTACCGATACGGTATGCAGATTATACAGGGATGCTGCAATCAAGTTACCTGATGATGTTAAAAACGCACTAATTAAGGCAGAAGAAATGGAGGAAAATGATATTGCCAAGCTAAATATCCAATCCATCCTAAAGAATATATCTCTGGCGGAGGAAAAATCAATACCGATGTGTCAGGATACAGGACTGCCTATAATATTCGTAAAGCTGGGAAGGGTGGAAGTTGAAAACCTCGAAGAAGCAATAGTGGATGGGGTAAAAAAGGCTACACGGGAAGTGCCATTAAGGACAAACGTAGTCGATCCACTTACAAGAGTAAATACGGGAAACAACATAGGCAAAGGCATTCCTCAAATAAACGTTGAACTATCCGAAAAGCCGGAACTTGAAATTACCGTATTTCCAAAGGGATTTGGTTCAGAAAATAACAATAAACTGAAAATGCTGCTTCCAGGTGAAGGAATTGACGGTATCAAGGAATTCTTTAGGGAAAGCATATTGTCAGCGGGGGGAAAGCCATGTCCACCGACGGTAATTGGTGTGGGTATCGGCGGTTCCTCGGATATGGTAATGAAGCTGGCAAAAAAAGCACTGCTTAGGCCGGTCGGAGAGTATAATGAAGATCCGCGATTGGAAAAACTGGAAAAAGAGCTGCTTGAAATAGCAAACGCTACGGGTATCGGCCCAATGGGACTTGGCGGAAAAACGACGTGTCTTGACGTAAAAGTAGAACTTGCAGATACACATACGGCAGGCTTACCTGTGGGCATATGTGTACAATGTTGGGCTGCAAGACACGCTACAGAAATCCTTAAAGACGAATAACTAACTTGTTCTCCCTTTTTTCTAACATTTTTTTTACTTAAGTAACAGGATTCTTTATTGGGGTATTCAATGTTTGTCCAGATAATTATATCCCTTATTAAGGTTTGACTGGTTTTCAATATAGAATTGCGTCGTAGCTTCAGTTATCTCAATTGAAATATCTCCGATTCTTTCAAATGACTTGACTACCCTGAAAAGCACGAGATAATACGTCGAATTTTTCTTGTCAATTTCATCCTTTGCCATTTGACTGGATATCTTCTTTGTGGCCAGCTTTTGAAGGTTGGTAAGTTCACGTTCATACCTGTCCATCTTCTCCTTAATATTTGCATCAAACTTCAATGAACTTTTAACGGCCTTTTGAAACATGGTGTTGCTCATTTCATACATTTCCTCCAGCACGTCAATGACCGGCTCCTTAACATCCTTGTTTTCCTCAATAACGAACTTGGGAATATGGCATATATGGTCGCCTATACGTTCCATGTCATAGGCTATCTCGTTGAACATCAGGGTATTGTTAAATTCGAAGTATGGGTCCAATGAAATTACCGTGTCCGTAGATGACTTGATTTTATTGTACATGTGATTGGTATTCAAATCCTCATCCAACGCCTTCTGTGCCAAGTCAACGTCATTCGTTTTCAACGCTTCAAATGACCATGCGAACTGTTTGGTAATCTGTTCGCCCATCTCCTTGAGCATTTGTTTGATGAAGAATTCACCCGAATATTCCGGTACTGAGTGGTTGGTTTCGTACATCTCCGAGATTTCATTGAACTTCTTCAAGTCAACCACGTAAGCTTTCTTGATTACTTCATTATCGATTAACGGCTTGAGAAGCTTTGTCACGTACCGTCTGCTGATGTTCAGTTTATCGGCTATTTCATCCTGCGTCGATGGAGCCTCATAGAGTATGATGTCTAGTATTTCCTTCAATGTATTGTTCTTAATATTTTTTGGCATAATCTAAACTCACGAATTTCTGTACTTGTATCATATTTATTTAAAGATGTGATTAAAAAAGTTATGTATTGTATGTGGCTTTTTGGCATGTTAAAAAGAAAATTTTCCATGATGATATTACTTATCATATCCTCTTTAGTATTAAATACTTAGTCAGTCAAATATTTTTTTATGAAAACGCAATAATTGAAAAAAATTTTTAGGAAGAAAATTCATATTGATTTGGATTTAAATCATTTAAGGATATTTGAATTAACGATATTGAAAAAACCATAACATATAAGTCAAACATTCAGAAACAATCTCAGAGGATAAGATTTTCATGTTTACAGAGAATATTTATAAGGATGATATGCCCGTACATCTATTATCTAAGATAATGCAGGCAAGAAAAATGTTTAAGGATAAAGGAATAACAAAGTCAGGCTATAATCACTTCCAAAACTTCGCATACTATGAACTGAAGGATATCATACCCGACGCTATAGAGATATGCATAGAACTGAAGATGGCAACATTATTCACCTATGAAAACAAGCAGTATAAGCTAAAGGTATATGACTTGGAAAACAGGGAAGAAACCGAGTTTTGCATGCCCGGAAAGGACTATAAGAACGAGGGAAACATAAACAACCAATTGCAGAACTTGGGTAAGATACAGACTTATATCCGAAGATACCTGTATATGCAGTTTCTGGACATAACTGAAAATGACGTTGTCGATGCAAGCAAGCCCAAACTGAAACATCCGATAAGCTAAAAAGGTGATTATTATGGCAGTTGAAGAGTTGCTTGCAGGCAAGATGGTGGAACGTAAATCCAAGTTCTATGCACACTTATATAAGGTGGATAACCTTACCGATGATGTGGAAAAAGTAAGAAAGATTCATAACAAGAAGTATAAGAAAGCCGCACATCACTGTTACGCGGTATTGGTCGATGACAATGAGGATCAACGAAATGACGGAGAAGTGGGCTCTCCGGGAAGGGTACTGTTGGAATTGCTTCATGAATATAATCTCAACGGTTACATGATAATGGTTTCAAGAATATTCGGTGGCATAAAACTGGGACAAGGTGGAGTATCACGTGCATTCAGAAATGCCGGGCGCGGGGTTATAAAGGCATATCTTGAAAACAGTTAAGCAGAGTATCTTGGCGTTTAAGTCTATAATTTAAATTTATCTATTTTTCTTATAAAAAAAGGAATATGGTTTAGGATATAATTAATAAATCATATCCTCTTCATCATCATACTCGGTATAGTTATTAAATCTATGTGTATTAACTTTATCCGACTTGTTTTTCGTATTTTTATCAACCTCATCGGGTACTCTGAGGATTGTGTATAGTATACATGCAATAATGGCAATATTGACGTATTCCTTCACTGATTCAAACAATGAATATATTATGGATGCATGAACGTTGACGTCGGCATAGCCGATTATTAGCTCGATGATACCGATTACAATCAGGAGTATCCCATGGGTACTTTTTATCTTGCCGGAAAATAACGGGTATAATCCCATGATAATCAATGCATATCCAATCGTTCTGAACAGTGTCCAGTTGGTTATATTTTCAAGGTTTAGGAATATGTCATATGGTATGATTCCCATCGCTCCAAGAAAATGAATCAACTCGATAATTAATATGATGACTAACGGAAATAGGAATAATATCTTTGTAGTGATATATGATGAATCATCATTGTCCTGATATTTTTTGGCATATTCGTAATTGTTGACCTTTTTAAATTTCTCTTTTGCCGTTTTCTTAGGTAATTGTACATTGTCCTGTTCTATTCCGGTCATCAACGGATCCTTAAAGAATTTCTTCAGAAACTCCGCAACGAATGAAGTGACGACAGCCCCTATAATCGTACCGCTTATTCCCATAAATGAAGTCAATACTGCCACGACTCCGGAGATAAGGGCAACTATTATGATATCGGTCATTTTGGTTTTTGACATATTTATTCACGCCTGATTTTTTTTCTTCGAGATTCAATATATATCATTACTAGTTAATATATTTTTTTTAATAATTTTTTGGTAAAATGAATTTTTTAATGAAGAGTTTGTTGTCTGTTGCATACTATCTTTTGAAAGCATCTATTGAAAAATGGTTGGTGATTATTTAAGCATAGTTTATATTGGGGATTAATGGATACCCATATTTTTTATTGTTTATTTTCTAAATGTAAATAAGTAACAAGGATAATATCGGAATGTAATGATAAATAATTATTATAAAATTAGTTTAAGCCTTAGGGGGGAATTGAACCCTCGACCTATGCCTTACCAAGGCATCGCTCTACCCCTGAGCCACTAAGGCAATGTAAAATTTATTTGGAAATATAGTGCAGGAGATGGGATTCGAACCCACGTAGGCCTACGCCAGAGGATCTTAAGTCCACCCCCTTTGGCCAGCTCGGGCACCCCTGCATTTAAAAAATTAAGTACGTCTCCTTAAGAGAACAATACTATATAAGATTTATCTTATATATATACTTTGTGGTCATTTATTATTTAAATAAAAAAGTATTCAATAATAACCTATATTATATTTTAGGTTGCTTTTCACACGTATATACATTAAATTAAATCGGAATGATTCTCGTTTATAAGTTATAGGCTGATGAAGATTAATCCAACAATACATAAAATCATTCCGGCGATTTGTTTCAATGTAACTCCCTCATTAAATAGTATTGCACCTATAATTACCAGTGCCAAAACTGTACCTGTATTTGCCACTAACGGAGCATTGTTTACTTGCCATCCCACACGATATGCATAGATATATCCGGCTTCCAATCCGACTATCGCCAAACCAAGAACTATTGATGTAAAGTTTATTTTTGCCATTTCAATCAACGCATTTTCTGACTTTACCATGTACAGGAATATTATTCCGGATACTATTGCTCCCGTAAGGTAGGTTACCATCAGTGCACCAAAGGTATTCACGTTGTTTGGCATGGACTTACTGCATATGTGGTAGATGCAATTGGATATTACTACCATTGCTATTGGAATCAACATATTGAACATACTATTCGCCTAACTCTTGTTAGTATTATCTTTTGTATTTTCAGATAATTATACTTGTTTAAATGTTCTAACCCGGCACGCTTTTATTCCATAAGGGATTATTCTTGGATGCTTACAAAACATTTATATACTATAATTTTTATATGATATAGTATAACATTCATTAGTATAATTGGTACGGCGACCATAGCGATAGGGTCACATCTGATCAATAAAAGGCCGGCAACTTTCCGAAATTCCCATAAGCTTACCACCTATAGTACAAAACAGAACGTAGATAGACTTTATTACTGAGATCGAGACGAGAT
>MUZY01000093.1:3168-6144 GCA_003266065.1 Methanosphaera sp. rholeuAM130 | reverse complement strand
AGGAACAATTACAGAATCCTCATTACTACGCATACCCACATAGCAATCGACAATATCCTGGAGAAATTGGGTGAGTTGCCAGATGACAGGATACTCAGAATAGGAAATAAGGATAAAATCGATTCGAAGCTACACAAGTATCACATTGACTCAAAAATCAGGAAACATCCATCATATCATATTATTCATGATTTGGAATTAAAGAATAAGATTCTTCTTAAGCAAAAAGAAAGCTATGATCCTTTTCTTGAAGAGGGTGAGTATATTCTTGTTGAAAAGAAACATCATCATTCACTACTAAGACGAATAATATCCAAATTTTACAACATCAATAATAATGAATACACAATTAAGGATATTGATATTAAAAGAATTACCCCCAATTATATTGATGAGATATCTCATAATAATGATAGGATAAATGAAATTAAAAAAATAATAACAAAGGATGTATATCAACAGTCACAAATCGTGGCATCTACGGTACTATCATCTTCATCGGCACTGACGAAGGATATGGAATTCGACTACGTAATCATGGACGAGGCCAGTCAGGTACCAACATATCTTGCACTGATACCACTGTTGAAGACAGACAGGTTCATACTAATCGGTGATGACATGCAACTGCAGCCAATAACAATAAACCATGATTCGATGTTGACTACATCAGTATTCAATCACATGATAAAAAAATATCCCAAAGATTATACATTTCTAAACATACAATACCGAATGAACCCTCAAATATCAGAGATATCCAGCAGGCTCTACTATGATAACAGATTAAAAAGTCACAGTGACAACATACACAAGAAACTTGAACTTGAAGACGATAAGCATCTCTTGCTTGATGAATCTCCGATAACCTTAATCGACACTTCCAATGTCGAATACTACCAGCTCAATACTGATGGCGGATGCATCAATGAGCATGAAGCAGAGCTTGTGATGTCGATAGTCGATGCACTTATCGAAAATGGAATTGGCTGTGATGAAATAGGGATAATTACCCCATATAAAAAACAGAAGATATACATACAGGGATTGTTGGCAGATAGAAAGATGGATGTTGAATGTGATACGATCTATAGATTTCAAGGAAGGGAGAAGGACGTTATAATAATATCCTTCTGTAAAAGCTCCAGAAGTTTATTGAATAATTTCCAAAAAAAGTTCTTATCACAGGAAAATCAGTTGAACGTCTCGATAACGAGGGCACGAAAAAAATTGATAATAATAGCTGACAGGTCATTATTGGATAGTGCATATAATACAAGAGAATTATTCAATTCAATTTCCGTATTTGACACTATATATCTGGAGGATCTATTCGCCTAGTTCCTCCGTTTTTTCAGCGGCTACCAATTCTTTAACTTCTTCTGGGATTCTGTTGAATAACCTGTCTATCAAGCTCATGTTTTCAAGCTTACCCATAGCATAAGAGTATTTTTCCAGCTTTTTCAACGCTTCGTTTAATTCGAACTGCTGTTTGTTCAAGACCTCTTGGGTGTGTTCTTTCCTGTTTACCAACTTCTTATATTCTGTCAGCTGACCTTCATATTGGGTTTCGACATTCTCGAGGTTTTGTGTCAGTTGATTGTTTTCAGTCTGTAAACGTTTTCTTTCCTTTTTGAGTTCCTCTATCTCTTCCAGATTTTTTTTCTTATCCTCTTTCAAGTCATTGATCTGTTTTTGAAGGATGTCATTATTTTTATTAGATTTGTCGATGTTCTGTTGCATTAATTTTTCCTTATCGTTGATGTTTTGGATATCTTTCTTATAATCGTTCAGCTGCAGTTTGGCAGTTGTTTTTTCATCTATTAACTTTTGATTTTCATCTGTAAGAGTTTTATTTAATTGGTTTAACTCGTTAATTTCTGATTCATGTTTGGATGTGATTTCCTGATTTTGTTTTCTGAGACTGTTCAATTCATCTGTCTTATTATGGTTGTCTGATTCAAGTCTTTTTACTTCTTTATTTAAGTGTTGTATTTCATTATCCTTATGATGCATTTGGGAATCTAACTGCTGGATAATATTTTGGGATTCTTTTTGGTCTAATTTTAGTTGGGTGTTTTCCTGTTCTAATATGTTTATATTACTGCGTAACTCTTCCTTTTCGTTAGGGTCTTGATCTATATTATTCACGTAGTTTGTTATGGCAGTTTCTATTGCTTCACCCTGTTTTTTATATGTGGTGCCATATATTTCTTCTATTCTACTTTGAAATTGTTCCCATAATGAGTTTTTTATTTGTATCGTTTTTCTAATAATTTTTTCTTCAGACATTTCTATCAGATTCCCATTTTATACTATTTTTATATTTATCTCTAATCTTATTTTAATGTTGTTTTTTATGTTGCATTTTTCATCATTAAGTATATATACTATGAAAAATATAACAATTGTTATATACTTTTTGAATTAAAATATTAAAAAAAATTATACTAACTTAATTATATAAATTATAATGAAGAAGAATAAAGATACAAAAGGAAGTGATAAAATGACATATGAAATAAAAAACAAGAAAAATATAGCGACAATAGGATTGCATGCAGGTCAAGAAGAAACCGACAGCACCGGTTCAAGAGCCGTACCAATATATCAAACCACCTCTTACGTATTTGACGATACACAACAAGCAGCAAACAGATTTGCTCTCCAGGAAGGGGGAAACATTTACACAAGATTAACAAACCCAACAACTGAAGTGTTTGAAAAACGAATGGCCGCAATCGAGGGTGGAACAGCTGCATTTGCAACATCATCAGGATTGTCCGCAATATTTTATGCAATAATTAACCTCACTCAAGTAGGAGACAATATAGTATCTGCAGATAACCTATACGGAGGAACATTCGAATTATTCGAAAACACCCTGAAGGATTTGGGAAGAGAAGTAAAATTCGTAGATTCACAGTCACCAGATGAGTTTGCCGCTGCAATTGATGATAAAACACGTGCCATATA
>MUZY01000093.1:0-3149 GCA_003266065.1 Methanosphaera sp. rholeuAM130 | reverse complement strand
GGCATACCTCTGATTGCAGACAATACAGTCGGTATCGGTTCAGTAAGACCATTCGACCACGGTGCAGACATCATTGCAAGCAGTGCAACAAAATATATCGGAGGACATGGAACAACCCTTGGCGGTATAATAATTGAAAAGGGAGATTTCAACTGGGACAATGGAAAATTCCCTGGATTAACTGAACCTGACGAAACATACAATGGATTGAAATTCTTTGAAACCTTTGGACCTGCCTCATTCACAACTAGAATAAGGGCAGTACTTGGTAGAGATACTGGAGCAGTACCAAGTCCATTCGGATCATTCCTCTTGCTGCAAGGATTGGAAACATTGAGCTTAAGAATAGAAAAACATGCTGAAAATGCGTTGGCCGTGGCAAAACACCTTGAAGCACATCCAAAAGTTGCTTGGGTAACCTATTCTGGACTTGAAAGCAGTCCAAATCATGAAATCGCATCAAAATATGCTGAAAAAGGTTATGGTGGAATAGTATCCTTCGGACTAAAGGCAGGTTATGACGGAGCAATACAATTTATCAACAATACTGAATTGTTATCATTACTTGCCAATATCGGTGATGCAAAATCATTGGTTATTCATCCTGCTTCAACCACACACTCCCAATTGACACCAGAACAACAGTTGGCAACTGGTGTAACACCTGATTTAATTAGGTTCTCAGTGGGAATTGAAGATTTGGAAGATATTTTGGCCGATGTTGATCAAGCACTTGATAAAATCGATTAAAAAAATTTTCCAGTTTTAACCTCCCCCATCTTCAACTTTTTTTCAACAATTTTCTTGATATTTACTTTAAAAATATATATCATGAAATAAATAAAGAGTATTAACTAATAAATAACAATCAATTGAATGAGGTGAGAATATGACTTATGGAAAATCATTAGGTATAGTACATACTCAATATTATCAATTTGAAGATGATTTCGAATTAGAAATCGGTACTAAATTAAAAAAACCTACACTTGCTTATGAAACATACGGCACATTAAATGATGAAAAAAGCAATGTAATTTTAGTTTGCCATCCTTTTACAGGTAGTGCCCATGCTGCCGGTTGGCATGACGGTGATGAAAAGCCTGGATGGTGGAATACCATAATCGGTCCGGGCAAACCTATCGATACTAAAAAATATTTTGTCATATGTTCTAATGTTATAGGCAGTTGCAAAGGTTCAACAGGTCCTAGTGATATCAATCCCGAAACAGGGGACTTTTATGCATTGGATTTTCCAATAATTACAATTAAAGACATGGTACATGCACAAAAAAAGCTACTCGACTATCTTGATATCAAATACATATTTGCTATCATCGGAGGTTCAATGGGTGGTATGCAAACTTTACAATGGACAATATCCTATCCTAATATGATTCGTAACGCAATTGTAATAGCTGCTGGAGCTTATTCTACAACACAACAAATTGCATTTAATGAAGTTCAACGCAGAGCAATACTTGAAGATCCATTATGGAATCAGGGCAAATATTATAATACCAATTCCTCTCCAGAATATGGTTTATCATTAGCGAGAATGATTGGTCATATAACTTACCTTAGTAATGATTCAATGCGTGAGAAATTTGGAAGACGCCTACAGGATAAGGATCAATTTAGCTACAATTTCGATACCGAGTTCCAAGTTGAAAGTTACCTTAAGCACCAAGGATTTTCATTCACGAAACGCTTTGACGCCAATAGTTACCTTTACCTTACCAAGGCACTGGATTACTTTGACTTGCGTGTGAACAATTCCCTTGAGGAAGGACTAAAAGATATCAAGAGCCGTATGCTAATCATATCCATATCATCTGATTGGCTTTATACACAAGAACAGCTTGAAGAAATAGTTATGGTACTTAATTCACTTAACGTCGATGTATCCTATTCTAAGTTAAACTCTGAATATGGTCATGATGCTTTTCTAATTGAAAATGGTCAATTGAATTATATCATATCTAATTTCCTATCAAAGGCTCGTGTAAAAGATGTCATGTCCAAACAAGTTCTCACACTATCAGTGAATCAGGGAATTAAGGAGGCAGCTGAATTGATGTTAAATGAGAATAAAACACATATACCTGTACTTAATGACAATGATCAATTGATAGGTATAGTAACTGCTTGGGATTTATCTAAAGCAATTGCTACTGACTCAGATACTATTGATGAAATAATGACTAAAGATGTTTTAACTTGTTATGAAGATGACTCAATTTATGATGTCTCTTCCAAGCTTAAAGAACACAATATTTCTGGTTTACCTGTAATTGATCATGACAATAATGTAATAGGTATTATTACAACTGCCCATCTCTCTAATTTGATTTATAAGGATTAATAAATTTTATTCCTTATTGAATCATTATTGATTTTAATATTGACATTTTTTTTATGTTGACTTCTTTGTTTCATTTGACCTAGATTGTTGTAATCTGAAGAATCAAATGTTGAGTCAATTTTTATCATGTTGTATTTCATATTCTATAATTTATTCTTTGTTGTATTTAAAGGTTACTATGTTGAGGTGATATTTTCATCATGTTGAATTGTATTTTTTTATGATGTATTTCTATTTTATCATGTTGAATTTGATTGTTTTTTCTAAAAATTCCAACATCAGTATTTTCTAATAATTATCTTATAATTTATATTTAAATCCTATTTTAATAATAATTTGTTTGATTATTTATTGAAAAAAATTAATATTGTTTAATGTTGATTTTTTATTTTTTGTAATTTTTCTCTATGCAACATGTTGAATTTCTATGTTGAAATGATGCATTAATGATGAATTCAATGCTGTTTAAAAAAAATTATGTTGATTTTGATTTAATCATAATGTTGCTTAAGTTTATCAATGTTGGAATTAATGAAATATCTATGATGACTTGTTTTTCAATGTTGATTTTGAAATTTTCAATGTTTATTTTATGATGAATTATAATTTGTACAAAGAAATAATATTTATCTCATGATGATTATTTGATGATGTTAAAAAATCTAAAAATAATTGAATATATGTATCCGAGGGGGGTTAAAAAAGAGAGTAAATAATAAAATTATTTACATATCTTCAAATCTGTCTTCGAGTTTTTCGAGTACGCCAGGAAGACTTGTGTATT
>MUZY01000185.1:919-2249 GCA_003266065.1 Methanosphaera sp. rholeuAM130 | reverse complement strand
TCATAGTATATAAAGTTTAGGTATATCAAAATTTATAACGCAAATGGATTAAGTGAAATTAAATTAAGTAAAAAATGATTTAAAAATGTATAAAAAATTATTTAAAAAAAAGGAAAAAAAGTTAATCTAAAAAAGATTAACTACTGCTAACTTATTGAGCTAATTGTTTTCTTTCTTCATCTAATCTATGTTTAGCCATTTGGAATTGAACTAAGAAATCCCCATCATCCATAATAGGAATTACTTCTAAACCTAAAGCTTCATGATCTTCAATCCATCCGTCATAGAGGACAGGAACTTCAAGTTTAATAGGTTCATCTGAATGATTTACAACAATTAAATTTCTGAAGGAAGTTCTTAATTCTACAATATAACCTGCTAAGCTAATAATATGATGAGCTCTTAAAACTATTTTCATTTAATCACCTTTAATTATATATCTATAAGAAAGCAACTAATACTGCTATAACAGATATCATACTTGTAGCTATGACAGTAGGATAGAATTCACGGTTAGTGAATAACGGTGCAAATGCACTGACTACTGCTGCAATGACTGTTATGATTATAGAACATATGATTGGAACAATCATAGCTACTCCGAAACAAGGAGCATATCCTAAGAATAATGTTGAATATACACATCCACCTACAAATATTAAGAAAGCATGTGCCATAGTATATATGGCTCTTGATTTAGACATATATTCCATTAATGGACCTTGGATTACGTCTGAATGACCTTCTAAAAATGCAAATGGGTTTGAATTTAACACTATTAAGAACCCTATAATAAATACAACAGATGCAATTAAACCCGGTAACGTGAATAGGAACGGTCCGGTCAATTGTTGGTATAATACAATTGTACTGATGTCAATACTACCGGCTAAAATTGCAGGTACGAATAAGGATATATAAAATGGTAAACTACCATAAGATATAAGTCTTAATGATCTGCTTGCACTTATCTGTTCTAGGAATGATTGTTTTGCATCTCTATGTTTTCCACCTTTTGCATGGTCTGGGAAAGGCATGGTTTTTGACAGTAATGACTGGCTGAATGAACTCATGAACAAGTACATTACTTCTTCTAATTTTAATAAACCTACCAATGCTACTAAACTAGCAAAAGTACCTAAATAGACCATTGCTTCTCTGTTAATTATTAAAAATATTGCTGCAACCACTATTAAAGTAAATACTGGTAAAGCGTTATATACCTTAGGCATAACTGCTGATGGTGTTAGAGCTTCTTTGAATATAAATTTAAACGTTGCGTATAGTCCCGGACTAGCAAATTGCGGACCTAATCTTTGTTGAATTCTTG
>MUZY01000185.1:407-829 GCA_003266065.1 Methanosphaera sp. rholeuAM130 | reverse complement strand
TCCTGTATAGGGTGACCTATACATGCTTCTTGCATGGCCCCAATGTTTGACATTGATGGTGTTCTGATAATACTGTGTCTTACTTTACCATCTTCTAAACCATAGGAATGGTAACAAACTCCACGAGGTACTTCAATATAACTTTTATATACCGGTGAATCAACCATTTCCCAGTCTTTGTTAATTACAGGCCCTTCAGGAAGACCTTTAATAACTTGTCTGACAATTTTAGTTGATTCGAATATTTCAGTAGCTCTCATAAGGATGTTTGCTCTTACATCTCCACCATCCTGAGTAATTACATCGAATTCGAAAGGTTCGTATTCGAACATTTTGGTTCTTTGGTCGAATGCATAACCTGTTGCCCTTAATGATGGACCGGTTACGTGCAAGTCCAATGCCTGCTTCTGTGATAATTCACC
>MUZY01000185.1:0-395 GCA_003266065.1 Methanosphaera sp. rholeuAM130 | reverse complement strand
AGAATTCTTTGCTGTTCTCTTGAATTCAAGTCTGCCCTAGGTCTGATACCACCTAAAACGGATATACCATACTGTACTCTGTTTCCACCCATCATGTATAACAGGCTCATGACAGATTCCCTTATGTAAAAGATTCTCATTGTGAAAGTTTCATGACCTAAAACCTCGGAACCGTGACCTAAGTAAAGCATGTGACTGTGTAACCTTTCTAATTCTTCTGCAAGAACACGTAGATATACAGCTCTTTCAGGTATTTCTATACCTAAAGCACCTTCACCGGCACGGCATGAATTGAATATGTGACCGTTTGAACAGATACCACATACCTTTTCAGTTAAAGCATTAGCCTTTTCGACAGGTAATCCTTCCATGATTCTTTCAATTCCTCTATGGTT
>MUZY01000178.1 GCA_003266065.1 Methanosphaera sp. rholeuAM130 | reverse complement strand
AAATTGTGACTCCAGAATTAAAACATTAATTCTGGACAAACCCATAGACAAGTATACTATCGACTTTACAAGATGAAAAGACGATGAAAAAAATCAATATTCCGGAAAATTCGAAAAATGACGTGAATATACTAAAACGATAAAAAATACGGTTAAAAAAAAGAGTTGAATTATGGGTTAATCCATAATCTAGAATGTTCTTAGTTTTCCTTCAAGCATGAAGTCTTTGATGTCGGTGATGTTTGCCAACCATTTGTCAATGATTTTGGTTACATCGTCTTCAACATCATCTATGGAATATCCTTCCTCGGTCTGGATGTGTGCGGTTGCAGTTCTAGGCTGATCGATTGGTTTTCCTATTTGACTTAATATGATCATGTCAATATTCTGTACCCCTTCAACGTCACTTACTACTTCTTTGGTTATTTCATTTGAAAGCAGGTTATATATCTTACCGACGTGGTTTATAGGGTTTTTACCGCTTGTTGCCTCCATGGACATTGGCCTGTTTGGTGTGATTAAACCGTTTGCACGGTTTCCACGTCCTACTGATCCGTCGTCACCCATTTCTGCACTTGTACCAGTTACAGTTAGGTAGTAACCGGATTCATCCTTCTTGGTTTCGTCATCTGCAGTGTTTATTAACGTGTCAACAGAGTAATCCGTTGTCTTTGCCGCCAAATCCTTTACGATGTCTACCAGTTCTGCTTTCATGTTCAGGTATGAATCCACATCGTCAACATATTTTGATACGAATGCGGCTGCTATTGTAAGTGTAATGTTGTCTTTTTCACGTAATCCCATTACCTTTATATCTTCTCCAACATGAGGATACTGTTTTTTGAATGATTTGCTGTTTAGGAGTTCCTCCGTTTTAAGTACCAAGTTTTCTGTCTGTGAAAACGGTGCAAATCCTACACCGAATGACGTGTCGTTGGATGATGGTATCTGGTCTGTTCTTTGGAAAACGTCACGTAAATCCGCTGAACCCTGACCTATCTTACATTCCACTACAGTTCCATATTCAACGTCAAGGTTTATGATGGTGTCCCTTAGGAAATCCTTTGCCGCCTCTATTGCTATGGTATCCACACCCACCTTGTGTGACTCGCCATTCGGTAGCGTGAATTCCTTTGCTGCCCTACCTGTAAGCAGTATCTCTATAGGCTTTATTATTTGTCCTCCACCAAATTGTGGATCTGATTCACCGGCGGTTATCTGCACTTCATCTGTATTGTGATGCAATACGTGTCCTGCCTTTTCTTTGTATGTCTGGGAGAGTACCCGGCTTACTGCTTCAGCTATTCCATCACTTATACTGTCAGGGTGTCCTATACCTTTTCTTTCGACGATTTCTATTTCATTCTGTTCTATCGGTTTTTGAGTTGATTTTTCTATTTTAATATTACGCATTGATACACCTCTAAGTAGTGAATTTATTAAATTAGTTAATGTTATTCTATTTTAATGTAATTATTTGAATTATAATTGCAAATAAAATTTTATCCTATTTATATATTTATCTGTCTAATATTTAATATTTTATCCGAATTTAAGAATGACATCATATTTGGCAAAAAATATTTTTCAAACTTGGAAAAAAATGGTTTTTCTGATAATTCAAAGATTAAATAACAGTTAGTACGTATATCCTGATTAAAATTTGGAATATGAACATTACTCTCGTTTTAAAAAAAAAGAAAATTA
>MUZY01000026.1:2705-2921 GCA_003266065.1 Methanosphaera sp. rholeuAM130 | reverse complement strand
TGATTATTTAAAACCTAGATTATTCTAATATGTGTTGAAGTAATTTCTATTACTGTTAATAATAACAGGATAATAGGAAAAATAAGCTTTTAATTATTATAATTATTTCTAGAATCTTAAAAATTTATTATTTAATATTTATAAATCTTTTTCTGAATAATCTAGTAAAACAATAACCTTTATTTTAATTGGTTGATTTAAAATAATAAATAATTG
>MUZY01000026.1:0-2674 GCA_003266065.1 Methanosphaera sp. rholeuAM130 | reverse complement strand
TTACCAAGCTAGACTATCTCGGCATTTACTAACGCTAATTACCTTTGTAGATTTCAAATAATAATATCTACATTCTTAATATACTTCTTCAAAACTATATCAACTATAGAATGAAAGAGCAGTATCACTAATGTTAGTAATTTCATCAAAAATTTTTACATAGCCAAAGCTAATATATGTAAAAACACGACATTATTCCGTTTTGTAAAATAACATCTAAATATTAGACCTCGCCCATTAGCCCGTAGACTAAAAGGTTCTACAGTTAATAAAAAAATCTTACGTATTTGTTTGAAGAGTAATATATTAAAAAAAATATTTTTTATTATTTTTTCCTATGTAATTACTTCCACATTTTAGGATATGTTTTAGGTAGTATAAAAACCTTTTGGATTTTTACCACAAATCTGGTAGGTGAAGACAATATTTCATCGGCTGAATATAATGATTCACCGATTGCAAGAAGTTCATCCTTAAGAGTCATCAGACATACCGTATTATTCTTGTGGATGTCCTTGTTTAATTTAACGATACCGCTGGTAGCTAGATTGGCTCCATGACATATTGCATCGACAGCCGAATCCTTAACGTAAATCTTCTTAAGGTCTCGGGTAGTGTATTCCATCGGATGGATCATTTCACGCAGTATATGCTCATCACCGCAGTTTTTATAGAAATAATATGCGTCAGTTACATCCTGTAATGTTACTAATGAGTCTTCTTCCGTAAATGCGCCGCTTATTGTACGTCTTAGCTCTGCCATGTGTGCTCCACAGCCCAATACCTCACCGATATCGTGACAGTACTTGCGTATATATGTACCGCTTTGGCATTTTACCCTGAAGAGAACGTCCTGATTATTTTCAATTTCAAGTATTTCAACTTCATAGATGCTGCGTACCCTCAACTGTCTTTTGACCGCCGACTTTACTGGTGGCATCTGATATATTTTGCCGCTGAATTCATTGAACACACTGATGATGTCCTCTACGGGCGTAGCTTTGTGTATATGCATAAGGCATACGTATTCCTTTGGAAGAAGCAAAAGCAATGATAAGGCCTTTGTAGCCTGATTCAATGCTACCGGCAACACTCCAGTAACCTTCGGATCAAGCGTACCTCCATGACCCGTCTTGTCGACGTTCATGATGTTCTTAACCCATAAATCCACTTCATGTGAAGTCGGTCCGGCCGGCTTGTCGATGTTGAATATTCCCTTATTGATATGCTCTTCAATACTTCTTTCTTTCGGTGGGCAACCATAGCCATAGTCAGTATCGGATTCACAGTTATATTCATAGTCATTCATCAGTTAATCAAATCCTACATTTATACTATTCAATATATGTAATTGTAAAGTATTATATATTTGCCATACACAGTAGCTCTTAAATTATGGGATTGATAATTTTTAGTTGTATGTCTTTTAATTTTTTTTGTTGCTTACGTACATATAACGTGGAAAAAAAGTAAAGTCTGAAAAATAAAGGGGAGGATAGTATAATAAGGACAATCCGGCACTATATATTGTAGAGGGTCAGTATTAGTGTGTGATTTGTGGTTAGACATTAGTTGTTTATTGTTTTAATTTTATAGCACTTATTTTTAATTATCAGTTTAATTTAATTATAATTAGTATCGTTTTGGTTGTTATAATTTATTGTTATCCTTGTTATTTTATATATCCTTGTTCAGATTGGTATTTTATTATAGTATTGATATAATACTGGGTTGTTATTTTATAGATTTTGGTATCCTTACAGGATTACTCGATTATGAATCTAACTTCGATTCTGAACTTCTATCTAAATATTTCCATGAAGTTCTTGCTGATATCCCCCGTGATATAATGATAACTGATGGTTATAGTGCATATCCAAGATTTATGAATGTTACAACAAAGATGTGTATTCCATATGATTTATAATGCATGAATGATGATTTATCCCGTAATCAGAATATTTTTAAAGAACAACAGAGGAAAATACACCAAATTCGAGAATGCAAACCAAAAACTACAAAATGCATTAGACGAATATGATCCCAAAATAGGACGCATAGCAAAAGCAGATAAAAAACGTAGACGCTTACATCATTGAGTTATCCAAGAACGAGGCTACATTATAAGTTTAAACATGAAATACACAAAATGAACACCAAAAAAACAGGAAGAATATAAACAAAGAGAATCTATAGCAGAATCACCTAATCGAAGACTTAAAGATAATACCGCATCAATCAAATAATTAGCGGAGGACAAGAAGACAAAAAAATAAAGCAACACTAAAAGCAGCAGTCTAGAACTTAATGTAATATTCAACAAAATATTAGAAGTAGATAACACAATAAACTTCAAAAACCTAGTAAAATACCCTATAGATGATTATATGTTAGAAATTTCACATGAATTTTATGACATTAAATTTACTAATTGAACTAAAAAAATCAAAAAGTATTACTCAAGGGTGAAAAAACATGATTAATGTTAATACATTCAATGGTTTCTGATGAAGTTTTCCACCAGCCAGGCAGATATGCTGATGTCCGATTCGTATGGTATGATTTCATCCTTTTCAAACCATTTGGCCTTAAGTATCTCATCACCGTCGACTTCTATCTGGCCGCTGTCATAGTCAGCCGTAAAAGCCAGCATCAATGAATTTGGAAATGGCCA
>MUZY01000141.1 GCA_003266065.1 Methanosphaera sp. rholeuAM130 | reverse complement strand
ATTATATTATGGAGGTGAAAATATGGCTGAGTTACCACTTGCTCCTGTAGGTAGAATATTAAAAAATGCAGGTGCTACTAGAGTAAGCGACGATGCTAAAGCAGAATTAGCAAGCGTACTTGAAGAAATCGGTACAGACATCGCTGCAGATGCAGTAAAACTTGCAAATCATGCAGGTAGAAAAACAGTCAAAGCATCTGACATAGAATTAGCTGTTAAAAACTAAATAGAAAAATTTTAGTTTCATTTTTTTTCTAAATTTTATTTTTTTAGAATTATTATTAAATATCCTTTAATTAAAATCTTTTTTATTTTAACCTCAAATCCATAAACTATATATATTCTTTAATAGATATATAATATTACTTAATGCAAAAACTTATTTTTTCAGATGCCAAGATGACCGAGAGGCTAGGTGTGTGGCTGCAGACCATATCACAGGGGTTCAAATCCCTTTCTTGGCTTATTTTTAATAATTATAACTGATATTAATCTATATTTTTTATTATTCAATATTCTGTTTTGATAAAAAATAAATAATTTAAAAAACATAATACTAATCAGTACTTTTTAATAATCAGGAGTAAACTTATTATGATTAATGTTTATAATACAATGTCTAGAGAAAAAGAGGAATTGGTTATTGACAATAATGTTATAAAGCTTTTCGTATGCGGGCCAACGGTATATGACTATTCGCATATCGGGCATGCAAGAACCTACATTTCATTTGACGTGATAGTAAGATACTTGAAACATAAGGGATATTCCGTATTTTACCTGCAGAACATCACGGATATTGATGACAAAATCATCAACAGAGCCAAGGAAAAAAATGTCGACCCGATGGAACTGTCACATAAATTTGAAGAGGAATACCTGAAGGACATGCAGCTTTTGAACGTTACCAACGTAAACTTCTATGCAAGGGCAACAGAACATATGCAGGCAATAATCAATCAGGTTCAAACCTTAATGGATAAGGGCTATGCCTACGATACCCCGACGGGAGTGTACTTCGACGTATCCAAGTTCGAAGGTTTCGCAAAACTTTCCAACAGAAAACTGGACGATCTTCAAAACGTCAGAATAGCTGTTGATTCAACCAAAAAAGATCCAAAGGACTTTGCATTATGGAAAAAGCAGGATGAAGAACCTTATTGGGATTCGCCATGGGGTAAAGGAAGACCGGGATGGCACATTGAGGATACTG
>MUZY01000109.1 GCA_003266065.1 Methanosphaera sp. rholeuAM130 | reverse complement strand
ACTCTTATTTCAATGTATTGGCAAAAAATGTGAATGAAAAAAAAGACATTCCGACAGAAAATAAAGTGATTGGTCTTAACAGCACTACTTTCGATACCTATGTAACTAATGGTGAATTCAATGACCTTGTATCAGATGGTGATACTGTTGATGTAAATGGTAAATTAGATGGAGAACGTTTTGCACTAAATGTTAACAAATCATTGAATTTCATATCATCTAACAATGAATCCTATATTAATGTTTATACACAGAGTACTGGATTCTATGGTGAAGCTACAGGTGGTCAAATAACATTCGGTCATGGTGCTAGTGGAAGTAATATTACTGATTTGTACTTCTATAATACAAGGATTGTATTTTCAAACACTTCCAATATTTTTGTGAATAATATCTCAGTTATTGATTATGAAGCAAATATTGGTAGTGGAACGGGACATTTTATATTAAATGGTGGATCAGATAACATTACTATAAACAACAGTTATTTCTATACTAAAGATAATGGACAACATAGTACAGTTGTTTTTACAGGTGCTCAAAATTGTATCTTTGAAAACAATACTATTGAAGCGGTTGGAAACGTTGGTAATTTAGTATATATTAATACATTTAATAGTAATACTGATGATGACAATGGAAATATCACAATAAAAAATAACTTATTAAATGCTCAAGAGGCACCATCACAGATGACCTGTTTTGCAATCTGTATCGTAGGTTCTAACCATTTAATAGAAAATAATACTGTAATATACAATGGAACGGCACTTTCAGGAATATGGTCAACGGCAGATTATGAGAATATAACTATAAGAAATAATAAATTCCAAGGAAGTATGGTGCTTGGTAATTCAAATGGTGTAGTTATAAATTCAATGAAAAACATGAACATTATAAACAATACTGCAGGTAATATGCTTATAGATTCTGCAAATATAATTAACAATACGATATCTGTTGTTAAGATTAGTGGGGATAATTCAATTCTCGAAGGAAATAATATAAAAATTTTAAATATTGCTGGAAATAATAATACAATTAACAACAATACAATCAGCACCATGAATGAATATGCCATAAATGTGAATGGAGAGAATAATTCAATTACCAATAATTATTTAATGTCTTCAAACGGTGGAGGAGACAATGCTATTATTAATTCAAGTGAAGTCACTACTGAAAATAACAATAATGCCCAAAGATACATTTATATAACAGTAACTAATTATCTTGAATATGGTTATTTATCTTCAAATACATATTTTAATTTTAATGACAGTATGATATTTGAAGGTGATTGGATTCATATAGACAACTCAGTAATAGACTATCTTAATTCATTTGCAACAAGTCAACCTCAAGTGTATATTTACACAAATTTCATTAACAATTTAACATTTTTCAACATGACAAATGATTACTCTGAATTTTACATACTATCTTCTAATTCCACTTTTTTAAACTGTGAAATTCCTGGTGTTCATGTGGGAAGAACTGCAACAGACTCAATCTCTATATTAATAAATACTACAATAGGATTTAGTCCATTAAATGAAGGAGAAACAGACCCTTACGTAGTTGTTGATGAAAATTCACGTGTTTTAGGTCGAATTTGTAATAATACATATCCATTTTATTATTCCAGTCCAATAATCATAAATAGTACATCTCATCTATTTTCCACAGTTACTGGAAAAATAAAAAGAGTTAATTGGTATGCTGTTAATGAAACAGGTAAAATAAAAGTATTTTTAAATGAAAACCAATTTAACTCATTAGTATTTGTAGACCGTATCCTAGACTTCGAAGGGGTAATGGCACAAAGTAACATGAATAATAATATTACATTCATTGCAGGTAGTAGTGGATCAACACTTAAAAATCTGGTTTTCAAGGATTATGTGATATTAAATGAATCTGGAATTAAATTTACCAATTGTACTTTCAATAAAGGAGTGATTTTCAATAATGTATCGGATATTGAAATAAGTGGATGTATATTCAACACGACAGACATGCCTATCCTAATGAAGGATTCAAGCGAAAACGCTATAAAAAATAACATATTCATTGATTCTAATGAGCATGACGTAAATGCTGCTATTTATATGGAAAATTCAAGTGAAAACATACTAAAAAACAATAAAATAAATACAATTAACCAATATACTGTATATGCGGATGATAATTCAATAGAAAATGAATTAACAGAAAATGTACTGTCTGCAAGTACCACTAAAGATAGGCTTAGCGTATTCATGAATGAAAACAACAATTATGTTGAAAGTAAGGAAGTAAGGTATCCTACAACCGTCAATATTGAAGTCAATAATCAGACAGGTATATCTATTGGGGATATTGTACCGATTACTGTTAATGTATTTGATGAAGATGGCAATCCTGTTACAAACGGTTACGTTGAAATATATGCCGATGGTATATTCAACAATAATGTCAATTTAACGGATGGAGTATGTGAATCTAATGTAATGTTTAATAAAGCATCTTCAAATGCCATGGTTAAAGTATGGTATTATGCTGAAGATACATATTATAATAGCGTATCAAATGTATCTGGAATAACTGTTGAGAAGGCTACCGTAACTATAACTGCCGATGATATCATCGGATATGTGGATGATACAATTACATTAAATGCTTATATAACAACTGATAACGGTTATGTTGTAGATGAAGGTAATGTATTTTTCATTTTCGGAGACAATAGGTATTCAACAGAAGTAGTCAACGGTACTGCAACATATGATGTTACATTGCTTCCAGAATGGACGACACTTAAAAAGGTCAACATTCAATTTTATAATGCTACTAATTTCGTTGGAACTACATTGAAAGTAATACCAACAATAACAATCAAGAAAATACAAACACAAGTATCAGTTGATGACATTTCAGGTGTAATGTATGCACCAACAACTATTACAGCTACTGTAACTGATGAAAACGGTACAAACATGGCTAGTGGTGGTGTAACATTTGCGGATGATGATGGAAATATCATTGCAGAAACTACTGTAAATGATGGAATTGCAACAACAACAGTAACATTTAACAAGCAAACCGATTCAACAATCACGGTCACATTCACACCAGATTCCGACGATTATGATGTCAGTACGGCTAGTGCTACACTAAACATACAGAAACCTGTAACCGGTATAATAATTGATGAGATAACCCCAACAGCCGGAGAAACCATTACATTGACTGCAAGAGTAAGCGATCAACTATCAAACAACATAACTGGTGGAAAAATAGTATTCAAAATCAACGGTAAAACACTAAAAGACACCAATGGTAAGGTAATCTACGCAAAAGTAACAAACGGAATAGCACAAATAAACTACACAATACCAGAATCCTATGCAGACAAAAACATTACAATACAAGCAACATACAGTGGATGTACAAAATATGACAAACAGACAGCAGAAATCACAACATTCGTAACAAAACCTGAAGCAACACTAACAATAGACCAACTGCCGGACAGCATACAGGCAAACACCAACATTACAATTAAGGCCAAGGTTCAACTGGGAACGACACCTATTGCCACAGGTAAGGTAATCTTTAAGATTAACGGTAAAACGTTAAAGGATGCCAATGGCAAGGTTATCTATGTAAATGTGGATTCCAATGGGGAAGCAATCCTTACAAATTACAACCTCGGCAACTTAAAGGTCGGTGCTTACACATTGAAAGCGGTATTTACTGCCAGCAGTTATGACAAACTTGAAGCTAATGAAACTATAAGCATTATAGCATAGCTAAAACTGTCTGATAAACGATTTTTAACCTTCCCCTTTCTTTATTTTTTTCAATAAAATTTTAAAATTAGTTTTTTTGCATGGTCAATAGGTGTTTAACTAAAAATGGATTATCCTATAACTTGTTGTGGCTATAAAATCGTTTAAAAAGAATATGTTGATATAATTATGATTTGAATGATATAATAGTCATCAAATTTAATGTTTTATAAAAATAGTTTTGTCAGTGCCGCAGGCCGGACTTGAACCAGCGACATCAGGCTCTTCAGGCCTGCGTTCTCCCATCTGAACTACTGCGGCATACTAAAAAAATGATTTTATGGGCCGAACGAGATTCGAACTCGCGATCCCCTCCACGTCAAGGAGGTATCATACCTCTAGACCATCGGCCCAGAAATATATCTGTATAAAATACTATACTACTATATATCTAATTTTATATATATACTTTGTGGTTTTCAGGCAGTATTACATTTCGTTCACTTTTTTTAGTGTTTTGTTTTTCATGAATGTTATTAGTTTGGAGATTATTCCTTCTTCTGTTTTGTATTTTCTTTTGTCTGCTTGTGGTAATGATAGGTTAAATGTTAACTCTGCATTATTGTTTGTTCTGGGTACTCCTTCTATTCTAAGGTGTGTTGTTAGTTGATAAAAATTT
>MUZY01000120.1 GCA_003266065.1 Methanosphaera sp. rholeuAM130 | reverse complement strand
GATGCAAGTATGACCTCTGTCGCTTCTTCTCCAAGTTTTTCAAGTATTTTGTCTTCTGCCCTTTTATCTGAATCCTGCATTAGTTTGGAAGTGTATGAGTCGATAGGATTTTCTTTCCTGTCAACAAGAGTATCATATACTTCCCTTATTATTTTATCTTTCATCATTTCACTTCTTTATAATGGTATTTCTATCTCTTAAGCTACTTATAATGGCAATCAGTGGATGTTGAGCATCTGCAATGATATCAATGTCGTCGATTGAATTTATGCCATTAATCTGGGCATTTTTCTCTAATCCCAGGGTAACCGGTTCGCTTAGGGTTATGATGTTTGCGTTAATCATGGTTTTACCCATTTGATTTGATGCGACCAGCCTGTGATGTCCATCCACAACCACGTATTTATCTCCGGATTTTACGACGAGGATAGGTTCGGCCAGTCCCCTTTCAATCTCATATGTTCTGCCTTCCAGTTCATCAGCATACACCTTGTCCTGTGTCGGCTTTAATTTATCAATTGGAATGTCTTTATTGTCAAGGAATGTTTTAAAGCCATAAAGATGTTCTATCGATTCTCTGAATTGATTGACTTTTTCAGGTGTGGATCGTTCTATGTGGGATCTGAGTATATCCGTATTGGTAATTATGCCCAGAACCTTCCTGTTTTCATTTGTTACGGGTAGCCTTGAAATACCCATTCTAAACATTACTCTGGCAGCGTCATTTATCGACAAGTCTTCATTTGCAATTACTATGTCATCTGACATCATACCCGATACTGTGGGAGTCAAATCTCTAATAAGGATATCTGAAGCCGTGATCATTCCAACGATTTTATCGTCTTTTTCTACCGGAAACCCGTCGTGTCCAGTTTTTTTGATAAGTTCTTTAATATCTGAAATGGACATGTCATGGTCGACTGTTATAACGTCGCGGGTCATGTAGTCCTTGACCTTTTTATAATCACTCATCGCAACTCCTCCTTAGTTATTTTTTTTAATTGGAAAAATGTTATAATTGATCTAATTTTTCTCTGATTGATTTGTTTGTTTCACCAGCATTGGCTTTTCCACGTGTTAATCTCATTACTTGACCAACAAGGAAGTTCACGGCATTTTCTTTACCGTCTTTATAGTCCTCTACTGCCTTAGGATTTTCATCTATTGCCTGATTTATTGCATTTTCTATTGCATCGTCTGAAACTCCTCCAAGAATATCCATTTCTTTGGCTATTTCGGTAGGTGTCTTGTCATTGCCCGGCATTTTTTCAATGAGTTTATGTGCTGCTTCCGGTGTTATCTGTTTGGAATCTATTAATCCAATCAATTCAACGATATCGTCTGCAGTAATTTTACTTTCTGCAAATTGAATCTTGTTGTAGTTCAGTACACGTTTGAGTTCGTCTCTCATTAATCTTGCAGCAACTTCAGGGTCGGCTTTCTTGCATACTTCTTCGAATGCATCAGCCAATTCCAGTTCTGAAGTCAATACTTTTGCATCTTTTTCATCAATACCGTATTGTTCAACAAATCTGGCAGTTTTAAGGTGGGCCGGTTCAGGCATCTTTGCTCTGATTTCTTCCACATGTGCCGGATCGATTTTCATAGGAGGCAAGTCAGGATCAGGTATGTATCTGTAGTCGTCGGCATCCTCCTTTAATCTCATAGGGACTGTTATCATCTGTGATTCGAGGTATGCTCTTGTTTCCTGCTGAACAGTTCCACCTCTTCGCAGGATGTTCTTTTGTCTGATCAATTCAAATTTAAGAACTTTATATGCACCTCTGATTGAGTTCACATTTTTAACTTCCGCTCTTTTTCCACCTTCGATGGAGATGTTTACATCCGCTCTCATGGTACCTTCACCACGGGCACTGCCACTATAATTCAATACACGTATCAATTCATTTAAGAAGCTTCTGGCTTCTTCAGGGGACTTCATATCCGGTTCAGTAACGATTTCGATTAATGGAATACCTGAACGGTTAAAGTCGACAGTTCCACGATCCGGTTTATATTGTCCCGGATCTTCCTCTACGTGAATTTCATGAATTCTAACGCCGTTGAGTTCACCGTTTATACCAACAGGAACAGATGTCCTTTGATATCCGCTTGATAAGTCGGGATAATCGTAGTGTTTTCTCATAAAGTATATGACTTCATCGGAGATATCACATCCGAGCATCAATGCCACTTTGATGGCATTATCCAATGCTGACTGGTTTGGTGGATAAGGCTTTGCACCCGGCTGATTTAAGCATACAGGACAAATGTTCGTGTTATTGTCTGCTGATTGGTAATTGGTATGGCAACTACAAAATAGTTTTGAGTTCGTATTTAATTGTACGTGGATTTCTAAACCACACATCATATCTGTAATATGTATTCCTCCCTTTATATAATCCTTTTAAATAATCTTCTTTCTTTTGATTTTTTTTGATAAAATAATAATATATTATATGTTTATATTTTGTTTTCCAATTAATTTAAATTTATCTAATATTTTCTATTCGGTTATGAATATTGTGGATTTCATATCATCAATTTAAATTCTTTTAATGTCCCTGTTTTCATAGCACATGTCTATGTATCTTTGTATGTATGGATCCAGTTCCGGTCTTAAAGGATCATTGCCCTTTATTCTTTCCATATCCGAAAAGCTGCCGACCAGATTTTTATCTGCCCATCTGACTTCCTCTTCAACACGTCTGCCGAAGCGGTTTCCATACATTTTGAAAAGAGGGAATTTCGTAATTCCGTTGCTTCCTGCCTTTAACAGTACTCCTATGTTCGCAAGGTTATCTGTCCATGTTCCGGTTATGATTTCAATGTGTGGGAATCTTATCCTGACACTTGCAACAATACCTGCATAGTACAGTGATGCCGGTTGTGGAGTCATGTGATATTGTGTATCCGGGTGTGGATTTAATGAATAGAATATTATTCTGTCTATTTCCAATTCTTCAATCAAAGAAAACAAATCGTTTAAATGTTCTAACTCTTCTCCTAGTCCTATGATAATCGTTATTGCCTTTTTATATCCTAATTCTCCGGCTTGTCTAAGCATACTTTTTATATCCGTTAATGATTTGCTTGGACATACTTCATGCTGAAATTTTGGATTTGGGGTTTCCACCGCTCCGGTTATTCCTATTATTTCTTCACCATATTGATCCAGGTCATTTGTTATTCCTATGTTTAGCCATACTGGATTGTCCGTGATGTCATATATCGTTTCCGAGATTTCCTTAATTTCGCCGGTTTCATATATTCCATATCCTCCGGATAAAAATTCGATATTCCATCCCATACGTTTTGTCAGTTCTGCCTCTGCATAGATTCCCTTCACATGTCTTTTTGCTTTTTGAGGGTCTTGTATTCTATCTTTCTGTGAAGACATGTAACAGAATTTGCAATCTCCTTTTTCACACCACCATGATAGGAAAATTGCACGTTCCAGGGTAATGTCTTTTCCGTGTATTCTTTCTGTGATACTATTGGCTTCAATAAGTAAATCAAATATTTCCTTGTTTTTAATTTTTTCTATTAAATCCACATATATCCTTCCTGATATTAGACTATTCAAATATTACTATTTTTGTCTTTTTTGAATTATATATTTATTCTTTTTTCGTTTTTTGATTTGATTTAAGAATTATTTGATTATCCACTTATCCATTAAGTATATATACTATAAAAACATATCTTAATATGTACTACAAAATTGAAACTTGTTTTTAAAGGATTTTGTAGTAAAGTATATATATGAATAAGAATATATAATGATATGTAGAATGGAATAAGGTGCCGTCGTGGCTCAGTAGGTAGAGCGTTCGGCTGTTAACCGATTGGTCACAGGATCGAGTCCTGTCGATGGCGCTTAGGG
>MUZY01000042.1 GCA_003266065.1 Methanosphaera sp. rholeuAM130 | reverse complement strand
GCAGATGTATGGTCAATGACCAGAGGTCAGACACAAACTACAATAAACTTTGCACGTGCTATATTTGATGCACTTAAAAAATTGTCAAGTGTAAAATCAAGTGAAAAGGATCTAGTAGCTCTCGGGGTATTAGATTAGATTGAGGTGTAAATATGTATGCAGTTACAAGAATTCGTGGAAGAACAGGAATCAAAAGAAAAATAGCTGATACCCTTGACATGCTAAACCTTACAAGAATCAGCCATTGTGTACTTGTTCCTGAAACACCTAGTTACAAAGGAATGTTACAAAAAGGTAAAGATTACATAACATGGGGAGAAGTTTCAGAAGATACTCTAATCCAGTTAGTATCCCAAAGGGGAAGACTTCCAGGTAATAAAAGAGTTACCGATGAATATGTCCAGGAAAACACTGACTATTCTACAGTTGAAGAATTGGCAATAGCTATATTCAATGAAGAAACAACTCTTAAAGAATGTGGTTTAAAACCATTATTCCGTTTAAATCCACCTAGAAAAGGATATGAAAACACTAAAAAGTCCTATAATGAAGGTGGCTCCCTTGGTTACAGATCAGAAAATATCAATGAATTACTCTTAAAAATGATCTAAGCAGGTGTTATAATGATTAGAAAAACAAGAAAAATCAGAAAACTACGAGGTTCAAGATCTGTCGGTGGAGGATGTACCAAGAAAAGAAGAGGTGCAGGACACCGTGGAGGTCGTGGACAAGCAGGTGGAAACAAACATCATTGGACTTGGATGGTCATAAATGATCCTAATCACTTTGGTAAATATGGATTTAAACGTCCTCAAAAAACAATCCAAAAATTCAAGGCAATCAACCTATCATTCATAGACAATGAAATCCAAAAATTCTTGGCAGATGAGATAGCTGTTGAAGAGGATGGACAAATTGTATTGGATGTAACAGAATTAGGATACAACAAAGTATTGGGTAAAGGTAATTTATCTACCTCAATGGTAATTAAATCACCTATGTTTTCAAAAAGTGCAATAGCTAAAATCGAAGAAGCTGGTGGTGTAGCAGAAATAATATAATTATATATTTCTGTAATCAATTAGATAATATCTAATCCATAGGGGAAATTATGTCAGCACTAGACAGTATAAAACCATTTTATTCTATCNNTACCCCAAGTTACGAATCCTGAAAGAAAACTTGGATTCAAGGATAAATTAAAATGGACAGGAATAATATTGGTGTTATACTTCATACTTACTGAAGTATCACTATACGGTCTTAGCCCTACGGCTATAGATCAATTTGCTCAGTTAAGATCAGTAATGGCTGGTAGCTTCGGTTCAATATTAACATTAGGTATTGGGCCTATAGTTACAGCTTCAATTGTAATGCAGTTATTAGTCGGTGGTAAACTCATCGATTTAGATTTATCCAGTCAGGAAGATAAAGCTGCATTCCAAGGAACCCAAAAATTATTAGCAATCATCTTCACATTGTTTGAAGGTGCAGTACTTGTACTTACAGGTTCACTGCCTCCAATCAGTGGAGATTATACTTTGATACTCATAATTCAAATGGTATTAGGTGGAATAATAATCATCTACCTGGATGAAGTTGTAAGTAAATGGGG
>MUZY01000021.1:4488-4612 GCA_003266065.1 Methanosphaera sp. rholeuAM130 | reverse complement strand
TTCGTTATATCGGAGTATAGCGAAATAAAAGTAATCATTGAGTCAAAACATGAAATACTATCAGAAATTAAAAGAAAAATTCATGGAACAAAGGATAAAAATTATAAATTGACATACATTTACA
>MUZY01000021.1:0-4348 GCA_003266065.1 Methanosphaera sp. rholeuAM130 | reverse complement strand
TTAAACAATTATTTAAGAGGGTATTTGGTGATATATCAAATCATTTTAGATACTATCTATAAGTGAAATATGTAAATTTTAGTATCTCAATGATAATTCTAATTGTTTCAATGAAATAAATAATATCCACTCATATCCCCTCCATTTTGTTTGAAGCACTAACGACTAATTCTTGTGTAACCTACTGACTATCACAACCTACTAATTCTAAACTTTCAACTATCGCACATCAAATACCCATAAATAAAAAATTTATTTTAAGTACCATAGCATAGGCCGTGAAAATTACTAAAACGAAGGGAAGTACCGTACAACAGAAACCAAGCCCAAATGGACATTAACTGATTCCCTAATTAAACATTTATCAGTAATACTATATAAAAACTACTATTCAATAAATATCTGACCAATCCAATGGATTAAAAACACCTTTTTAATACCCATTTTATTAATAACATACCATTAAACATATAATACTAATCATATTATGGATTAATAAATTCAATAGGATTCTGGATTATAGGTAATCTTTAATTAAACAAGAAAATATATTCAAAGAAAAAACAATAATACTTTTATCTAATCTAACATGTGACTTTAAAATCTTTCAACCGGATTTTAAACAACCTCATTGGAAAACCAGGAAGATTAATGACAGGATTTAATAATTGAAACAAAATAGTTATAACTTAAATAAAAAAGGGGGTTAAAAGAGTAAATTCATAGTGTACTTACTCATCTTCACTGTTTTCCATTATTGCAAAGTTCAACCTCAAGAGATCTTTTGTCTCGGCAAGTTTCTGTATTGCCTCAAGGTTATCTTCCTTGTTCGTCTTCAAGTCCTCCAGTTCTATGTCATTATATGCCTTGACGTATAATTCTATAAGATCATAGTCCTCGTTAATGACATCAAAAAGCTGCATGTAGTTTTCCATTTCAAACTTGATAGGCAATTTGCCTGTCTTATCTTCAGAGAGTTTATACTCGTTGAGTTGACATATCATTGCCTTGATAAGCTGTATGAGAAATTCCCTGTCGCCTTCTATGTTTCTTGACGTCAGGAGGTTATTGAGTAGTATCTGGTTGTAGGTGGCGTAGTCGTTTTCTGTTATTGCATCTGATTCCATTGACTGGATATAGTTTTCCACTATTTCCTCTTTCTTGGATTCTTCCATGTTGGATTGATAGTATTTTTTGAACTTGTAGTAGTCGAGTCCCTGCAGGTTTGCAGAGTATAGGTTGGCTGCGACATTCTGCTTGTAGTGTCTTCTTCCCTTCTTGGTTATCTTGTAGGCGTATCCATCGATGTCATCCTTTTCTTTCTGTTCTACGAAGCCATTTTCAATCAGGTATGGTATAACCGTGTTGTCGGCTATGTGATGTACCTCTTCGATGTCTATCTTGAGCGGCTCGTTAGGGTAGATGTCTATAAGCTCCAGTGCCTCGTTGACGGCTACCTCAAACTGTGCATCGTATACTTCATCCACGTCATAGGTGTCCGTGTCGATTGACTCGAGGAATTCAACCTCCAATCCTGTCTGTTGATCTATCTGCCGTTCATCTTCCCCCTCTTCTGTGGTCGTTTCATCGATATTGGCGTAAAGGTTGTATCCGCAGATTTCACAGCTTTCAAGATCATATTGAAGTTCGCCATGACAGTATGGACATTGACCCTCTTCCGTGTCATCCCCGGCGAGTGCCTCCGCTTCGGGATTCAAAAGCAGGTACTCGAATCTTCTTCTTATGGTATCCTGCAGTATTTCTCCCTCATCAAGTGCCTCCTGCAGTTTAGCTCTTATTTTCTGGCCGTCCTCCTCAGTAAGATCGTATTCCCCTAAAAGTTCAATTACTGATTCATGCAGCTTGTCCTCTGTTCCTATGAGGTTTTCCACAGTAAGGCCACTGTATATGTTGTCGTGTATTATCTTTGATATATCATATGCCCATTCGGTGTTTTTATTTGTTTGCCGTCTGATTTCTTTGAGATAGCTCTTGTCAATCTTCTTCAATTTAGGCACGAGATTGTATTTTTTCACGTCATATCTTCTCGGCATGCTAAGACATACAGTTGACGGCTTTTTGACGAATATGTCATTAGTGTCGTCAAATATAGTCATGCAGTGCTTGTAGTCGTATACGTTTCCCATCACGTTTAGTCCGAGGTATTTGGAGTCTATTGTATGGTATGCCTTCTTGATCTTGTTGTTTACGAATACGCTTCCATAGTTGTTTATGAACTTCACGTAGGTGAATATCAGGTTGTCTGCAAACTCGAATGCCAATCCCTCATTTATTAATATGTCGACGACTATTCTTGTAGGCTTTCTTAATACTACTGTAATGTTCGGCGTCTGAAGCAGGTTTATTACCTGATACAAGAAGATCCTGTTTGAACGATACTCGGGCAGTACGTAGAACTCGTTTATGCATACGAGTATGTTTCTGTCGAATATCGTGTCCGTGGTATAGAAACCCACTACCTTGTTGTCATAGGTCAACTCGAAGAATGTTGAAAAGTCATTGTATTCTATTATGTACTCTTCATCCATTATGGCATCATATATGTAGCCGTACTCCTTTTTGAGAAATTCCATCAGTCCTTCATCAATTTCATCTTTCGTGTAGCTCTTGAATTTATTGTTTTTACGTTCAATATATTCTGTCATGTTAATTAATCCCCTATAATCGTTATATTGTAATTTATATAAATTGAATTGATTTATGGATAATTATATTAAATTAATGCAATATTATTATAATGTCTTTTTATCCATTCTATTCTACATTTATTTATCTATTTAATAATTAATAAAGGCTATTGACGATAAAATAAGAAAAATATAATATGCTTTAAAACTAATTGGATTTTTATAGTATGTATTTCAAGAATTAAGGGGATGATTTTTATACTATATAATCCGATTAAATAAAAGGGGATGAATAATTAAATCACTAAAGACGTGGCGATTTTATGTTTTTGAAATGGTCAACACTACTTCGGTTATTATTTTTTCAGATTTTTGTAGTATAGACTGCAGTTATATCTTAACTTTCCCGCTATCAGCTAATATAGTCAACAATCCCCTACCATTTTTTCATTTTAATATTTCTCTAGCTTATTATTTATTTTTAAAATAATTAATCCCTTTGATAAAATAATACTTTAAATCATTTATTTAATTGATTTAAACAGCAATAATAATTAAAAAATATAAATAATGGGATAAATGAATATATATAATAAGGAGTGGGTTTTGATGAAAAAAATTATTGTAGACATTTTAATGGTTATATCTATTGTATTGGAATTTGTCAGTCTTCCCATTTTAGTTCATGAAATTATTGGATTAGGATTATTGCTATTAATTATTTTGCATTTAAATTTTAATAAAAATTATTTCAAAGTAATACATAAAGGAAGATACAGTCTTAAAAGAATCAAGAAGTTAATAATTAATATAGGTTTGCTGATTTCCTTGGTGTTGACAATTATTTCTGGTATTTGTTGTGCTCAAAAATCATTGAAAAACTTAACTGTGGGAAATTATAAAATTTCAGATATTCATAAATATTCTTCAGTTCTTGGTCTGATATTTTTAGCATTGCATTTGCTGACTACTCGTAAAAGATTAATGGGAAAAATTAAAGAGTTAACGTAAACAGTAGTTTTTGAATGCTAATGTAAATTCTTTGGCTGTTAAAAGAGCATGTCTTTAAACATGACCCATTTTTACTTTTTTTACTATCTTTTGAACTTATCTTAATTTAAATTAATATATGTTCGTTAGTTATGCTGATTACTATTTCAAATGGTTTTATCGGAGATTTCCAACCATATTTATTATTTTTAAATTTTAAAGATGATAACTTCACCGTTTAATTAAGTTGTCATGACCTATTGTTCACACTTTCTTCACTATAGCGAACTATAAAGAAGAAATAAATAGGAAAATTTCCGGAAAAAAAGAATAAAAATTAAAAGGAGGTTAAAAGGAATATTGATTTATTACTTTAATAACCGTTGTAGTGTTACGCTGTGACTTGTACGCCAGTCTATCCTGTGTTATGACTTCTACAGTAGTGTAGTTCTTGGCTTGCGGTACCGGAATGTTCTTGAGGTTTAAGACTCCATCTGTGGTGTAATAGTACATAACCTGCGTACCGTTTTTGAGGGTTACACCATTTACTTTTATTATACACTTGTTCGGTCCGGATACTGTGTTTCCTAGATAGTCCTTGATTGTTATTTTCATGGATAATGTGTGTGTTTTGTTGTTTATTGTGGTGTTGGATATGTTAATTGTTATGTTGGATCTTTCCACCTGGAAGGTTGTCGTGTTTTTGATGT
>MUZY01000124.1 GCA_003266065.1 Methanosphaera sp. rholeuAM130 | reverse complement strand
ACATTATCCATAAGTTCGTTAACTTCAGACGGTTTTACGCCGCCCTCCTCGGTTTTTCGATAAATCTCAAGAGGAATTCTTTTGACACAGTCAATATTGTGTGACTCGTCGTCTATCTCCTCAGGATCGATTCTTATACTTAAAACCAGTGGAGCGTCCATACTGCCACCACGGGTACTCGGAAGGTACGTTTTTCCAAAGTTAAGAAGTGCATCCAATAGAAGCATCACGGCATCCTCGTCACTGTCGCAGTTTCTTCTTTTAGCCGAATGGAAATACGGATGGGCATAACAGCCGGAAGCCTTTGTAAAGCCGACAATTCTACCAAGAACACCGGCAGATGTGTGTGGTGCAAGACCGGCTATAAGCTCGCCGACCAAGTCAAGTCTGGTTTCGGCGTTATAGAACGGCTCCATATGATAATACTTGACAAGCAAGTCATCAATGAACTTGGAGACCTTCAACAGATAATCGCCACAATTTTCAGACACTACAATATCCTGAATCTTAATTTCGATAATTTGATTGTCATCAGTAATCGGATTTCCGTAAATATCCTCTGTATAACCCATTTCAATAATCTTTTCATGTGGCACGCCAATCTCACGTGGAATAAAGTGGGTCAAAGGCAAATCAGTGGAATCATGTCTTACCGTACCGTCACGATATGTAAACACCTGATTTTTGGCACGCAATATTCCCTTTTCCAGAGGTTCCGGGAATTTGTCCTGAGAAATTAATCCCTTAACTCCCTTAACCTCATCCAAACGTCTAACCTTCACACTTTCAAATGCATCTGCCAGCAACTTGCCCAGTTTGATATTTGATGCTCCTGAATTCTGAAGCTCCGTTCTGGAACCGCATACGGGACATATTGACTTGAATGATGTGACCATACAGTCCGGATTGGTACACCTGCATTTGGCCAGGTCAACCTTGATTGTACCTTTCTTTGCCGCTTCGACGATATTACGGATATTGCCCGCATAGTTACCTATAGGGAATAATGAATGAGGAGCAGGTTTCATGAGCCTTTCCTTCGTCTTTTCCGGTCTGCCCATACGGCCGCCGATAAACACCGGTGCCTTGGCCTTTATCTTAACGGGACTGTTTTTGTTAACAGCTTCAAGTGTCGTGATATCCTCATCATCAGTCAGGCGTTTAGGTACGGTATACATAAGTGCATACAAGTCATCATTGCTCATTACAAGTGAGTTGTTGTTTACGTGATGGCAGATTCCGAGAACCTCTATAATCCTTTTATGATAATCGATTGGTATTCTGTTCATATCCACATTGAACACTTTGTCGGGACTTTCAATCAGGGAATACAAATAGTCCCTTAGGTTATTCATCTCTTCCTTTGTAATATCATGATAGTAATATGTGTACTTCGGATGCAGTGGAGTATCGGTTTTCTGGGCTATTTCAATGGCCTTATGAATATCTATATCCAGTTTCAACAATTCATTCAGTTCCAGTTCTTCCTTGAATCCTATGTCAAAGTCGTCATGGGTGTCCTTGAAGTATTCTGAGTCTTCAACTTCCTGAGCCCACCATTCCTCACACCAGCAGGATGCATCAAGTGGAATGTTACCCCTAAGGTATTCACCGAAGGCCACGAGCATATCGCCCACGAACAATATCTCCTGAAGGTCCCTTCTAATCTTAATGGCCTGTGGAATATTCGTTACCTGTATGACATCACCATTTTTAAGTTTGACGATAGGTCCTTCAATGGAGTCGCACGGCACAACACAATTACCCTTACCCGGCTTTTCAATTTTCATCTGTGTACCGACGGCAAGAAATTCTATAATTTCCATTGTCGCAGGATGAATGGCCATCGAAGCAAGGCCGCTGTCACGCGTTCTACCATATCTTAATCTGAAACCGCCCTTGGCACCCGGATAGGACAATACCGGTCTTCCACCAATAATATCCTCCAGGTATTTGGCCTTCTTCTTGGGCTTATCCTTTTTCTCCTCTTTCTTGTCCTCCTTCTTCTCGCTTTTAGGTGCCGTGAAGTATTCCAGCCAACTCCATCCGTCAATCTTTAACGTGCTTGCGTACTTAAGTATCTTACGGGATTTCTGGATAACTCCCTCTGCCATAGCAAGAAGTGCCCCACCACGAATATTGTTAGTTTCTACACGTGGCAAGTCCCTATTCTGAACTTCTATCTGATCTGTAGGCTCACCGGTTACCTCCACTGGAATTCCCCTGATTGCAAGCCTAACCTCTTCCGGCGTAGGTGAATACTGGAGATTGGTAACCTCCGATTCATAGAGCTCCACCTCTTCAACGTATCGCTCGATCTCGTCATCCGTAGGCTTATATCTGTCAAGTCCCTGTGCTATTCGGATATAATCTCCAAGAAGCACGGCCAGTGCAGCTGCAGTACCACCGGCACTACGGATAGGGCCGGCAAAGTAAACTCCGAAACACTTGCCGCCGTCGGGATTGTCCTTAATCTTAACCTTAGCGATACCTTCCAGCGGTGCTGCCACAACTCCTTCCGTAAGGATTGCAAGTGCCGTACGAATGGCACTGTCGGCGTTAGCTTCCTGGACTTCATAGTTGTTTTTAGCACCCGGAACATCATCCTTCGTGGCAATCTCCTTGGCTATCTGGAATGCTACCTCTTCACGGCTCATTGACTTTTCCAGTTCCTTGATACGTTTTGCCACGCCTTCAGGACCCACAAGCCCCTCTACACGTTCGGCCAGGTCTTTTGCCAACGGAATTTCCGGTTCCAGTTCCAAATCCTTTCCCTGTTTTCTGGCTTCTCTTGCTATGTCATACAATTTGTGCGTCTTTTCCTCAAGCATTTGAAAATAGTCCATCTTTAACCTCCCATTAGTGAATTATTTTTTTATCATGATATTTTATTTAGTCTATATTATTATATTGTATTCTGTACTATTCATTTTTTGTCACAAAATTATATATAAAAATTTTTTTACTTGGAAGTATAATATAATATTGAACACAAGAAAAAATAGTCATGAATGAAATCATTCACAAAAAATAAGTATATGGGGAATTACAATATGTTAGAAGAGTCTTTAAACAAGGAATGGAAAATGGATTTTTTTGAAATATTTTCAAGGCAGGAAAACACAAGAGAAGATTTGGAAAAGGCGGATAAATTAAAGTTTGAACACTTTCCGCCGGTTGTTGCAAAGTTCTATACTGATACGGACAACGTAGACGTCGATGAATTGTGCACTTCAAAGATTAAACTAAGGAAAGCTAAATTATCAAAAAACTATAACGGCGATATAATCAAAATAAACTATGAAAAACTCATAAAAGAACAGCTGAATAATGTTACCGGTCAGCAAATAGAAAACCTGAAACTCGAGGATCCAAATTTTCTTAAAGATGACGAAAAGGACATAATCGAAAAGGCAGATTTTCCATTCATCAAACTAATGACCTTAGTCTACTCAAAGGATACCGGAGAGATGACTTCTGATGACCAAATCAAATGGAAAAACACGATGAACGGATTTATCAATCAGCAGATTATCTTTGTACTGGTCAACACCTACTTTACGATGAAGCTCTACCAGGACAACATATACACGCAAACATTCCAGACTCCATATAATAAGATACACACATGGAAAAAGTATGCAAATGATCATGAAGGAATATGCCTGACATATGACTTCAAGGAAATATCCCAGATAAACGCGTATCACCTCTCAAAACTCTTTCCCGTAGTATACTCAAGTCACGAATTGTCCCGTGACGATTTTAGTTATGACATATACAACGCCTACTGTGCCAGCTTGATAAAGATAGACGATGACATCAACGATGAGGACAACGGATGGGAATACATTTACTCATATAAATATGATGAAAAGGAGTATTCTATCCTCGATAGGATACTGCAGCCGGCATACGAGAAAGTAATGAATCATCCAAAGATACTGGAGAAAACCAATAAAGACTACCTTTCAATGGATGGCCAATACCTCGAATATGATTATAAATCAATTATAAGTGAAGTGGTTAATCTGCTCGAATCCCGGGAGATATTTGATTTGATAAAAGACGACCTCGAAAACGTATACTCCATCACCGATGATGAAATAGAAGTTAACTTCTTAAAACCCGAAGCATTATATCTGGGTCTAAACTTCCCCGAAGACAAAATAGAACAATACAACACTCTTGCAACAAAAAATGACGTGAAAATATTCAGGATAAAAGAGGGAAACGGCATTTTATACAAATCATTGATATAAGTGATAGACATGACCAAAACATCATACATAAAACTGGTAGAAGTATATGAAAAGATAGCATCAACATCGGCACGCCTGGAAAAGAGGGACATCATAGCCGATTTTCTGAAGGATATCAAAGAAAACGATCCCGAGATAACCTATGACATAACACTTCTTCTTCAGGGAAAGATATTTCCTCCATGGAGCGAGAAGGAGATGGGTATTTCCACTCAATTAATCATCAAGGCACTCTCTAAACTGCTCGGTGAAAACACCACCATCATAGAGGACAAGTTAGCATCGGTTGGGGACATGGGGGAAATAACCGAAGAACTGGTGGCAAACAACAAACAGGTAACCTTCTTCAAAGTACCGTTGACCGTGTCAAAGGTAATAAGCAATCTAAGAAAAACCGAAGAAATAACCGGAAGCAAGTCACAAAACAAGAAATTGAACTATCTGTTGGAATTGTATACATCCGCAGAGCCCATAGAGGCCAAATACATTACTCGTACGATAACCGAGAGACTTCGCATAGGAGTAGGTGAAGGAACCCTGGTCGATGCGATAGCCCAGGCATACGATATCGACAAGGAAATAATCGACAGGGCATACATGCTCTCAAATGACCTGGGAGAGGTAGCAAGAAGAGCTACAGAATCTGTTGAATCGGTTAAAAGTTTAACAATACAACCCGGAAAGCCAATACGTCCGATGCTTGCACAGTTAAGTCCCGGAATAAAAGAAAGCATAAAGGAAATGGGTGAAGTGATATGTGAAACCAAGTATGATGGAATAAGGGTACAGATTCATCACTTTGACGGTGTAACAAAGATATTTACCAGACGACTTGAAAACGTTACAAATGCACTGCCCGAGATAGTCGGATACGTTGAGGATGCAATAGGTGACGTTGACTTTATCGTGGAGGGGGAAGTGATAGCAACAAAGGATGGAAAACCTATATCCTTCCAGTACATCCTGCAGAGGGTAAAACGAAAATATGACATCGAGAAGATGATTGATGAGGTTCCGCTCAAGTTGTTTTTGTTTGACGTACTCTACTACAAAAAGCCGACGGCCGAGGACTCCCTGGACAAAAGGCGCAAACTATTGGAAAAGATAGTACGTCAATCGGATAATGTTGAGTTAAGTACAATGAAGGAGGTAACTTGTGAAAACTATAAGGATGCCGAGAAATTGTTCGACTGGTCAATAGAAGCAGGACATGAAGGAATAATGTTCAAGGACGTTCAAAGTCCATACTCGCCAGGAAAGCGTGGAAAGGCAATGCTTAAATACAAGCCGATACGCGAGACTCTTGACTGCGTGATAACCGGAGGTATCTACGGTAAGGGTAAGCGTGCCAAGTTCTTCGGATCATATCTCTTGTCGTTATATGATGAGGACAGCGGGGAATACAAGACGCTTGTACATGCTGCAACGGGGATGGATGATGAAATGCTTGCTACAATGACGGAGCGTATGCAGGAATACATAATTTCAACGTCGGAGCAGACCGTTGTATTCAAGCCGGCGGTTATACTTGAAGTGGCCTACAGCGAAATAGTTGAAAGCAATGAATACGAGGCGGGTTATTCGCTGCGTTTTCCTGCAATAAAGAGGGTGCGTGATGATATAGGATTGGATCAGGTTGACACGATTGACAAGCTTCATCAGATGATAGAGTTGCAGAACTCTTAAATGTTATACTTGGGGACGTGTTTGACATCCTCCCATTTCTATTCAGTTTTTCCATACTTTTTTTGATATTTCACTTTTTTTATAAATA
>MUZY01000098.1:1373-6777 GCA_003266065.1 Methanosphaera sp. rholeuAM130 | reverse complement strand
CCATTTGATGTTTCAACAAGTGGTGACAATAATGTAACGATTAAGTTGCCTGAAATCACCGCTGCCGGTGATGTAGCCGTGACCGTTAAATACAACGGTTCAGATATTTACCTACCAAGTACCGGTGTTGATGAAGACGGCAACGAATTTAAAAACATTATCGTTGAAAGACAAAAGGTTTACATTACCGTCGAAACGGATGTGGACAGTGTCTATATCGGTGAAGATGTAATCATCACAGGTAAACTAACGGATGATATGGGAAATGATCTTACAAATACATTGGTAATGCTTAACATTACCGGTCAAGCTAATCTTATTCCTGTATGGACTAACAGTACCGGTGGATACACATATGACTACACTACCGATACAGTCGGCGAAATATTCGTAAATGCAACATTTACCGATTACACTAACAAGTACAACAATGCTACAAACAATACGACATTTACCGTTGGTAAAATCCCAACAAATACAAGTGTAGCAATTGTAAACACAACACTCGGCAATGTAACAATAAATGTAACAGTCATTGATGTATATCAAAAACCAGTACCTAACGGTACGGTTTATGTATATGATGAAGCATACACTGATGTCATTGCAAACGGTACGGTGGTAAACGGATTTGTCGAATCAATAACCATACCAGTTGACAAAGCAGGCGAAGTTAAAGTAGTTGTCGAATATCAGGAGGATGTCAATTATTTAGCAAGTAATGCTACCAATGAAACATCCGGTGATGAAATAATTACCATTGACGTAACCAAAATACCAACAATTACAAGTGTAGAAATACTAAACAATACTCTTGGAAATGTAACAATTGCCGTGAATGTCACAAACATGACCGGTGAATTGGTATCAGAGGGAAAAGTCAAGGTATTTGATTCTGATGCTACAGAAATAGCCAATGCTACACTGACTGGTGGACGCACAACAATCAAATTGCCTGTTCAAAACAGTGGCCAAATCAAAGTAGTGGTGGAATATCAGGAAAATGATTACTACCTTGCAAGTAATGCCACCAACAAGACAACCGGCGAAGAAAAGATTACCATTGATGTAAATCCAATGGATACAAGCATAACAGTCAACGCAACCAGTCCAGTAAAAACATTACATAACACTACCATTACTGGTAAACTGACAGATGAGTATAACAATATAATACCGAAAGCTGAAGTAACAATAAAAGTTGATAACCAAACAATTGGAGTTGTTAAAACAGACGAAACCGGTACATATGTGATAAATCACACAGCTCCTGTAGGTTTACATGAAGTAACGGTAGATTATCCTGGAGATAAAAACCATAATCCATCCAATAACACAACTACCTTTGAAGTAGTAAAACAGGATCCTATCATCAATGCAACAATTGATGATGTCAAGGTTGGAAACAACACCGTCGAAGTAAATCTTACAGATGAAGACGGAAATCCAATCGACGATGTGGATGTAGTCATAAAGGATGAAGATGGAAAAGTAATAGGTAATGGAACAGTACATGATGGAAAGGTTGAAATAGACGTACCATTGGAGCCTGGAAAACAAGTCCTCACAGTTGAAACAATCGGTGATGACAACTACAACCCTGCAACTACAACAGTGGAAGTTGAAGTTCCAAAATACAAGACCAATGTCACGGTTGATCCGATAGAAAACATAACTGTTGGAAACTCAACCGATATTACAGGAGTATTAAAGGACGAATTCAATAATACAATGCCTTATGCAAACATTACACTACTTGTAAACGATGAAGAAATTCAAGTAAAAACAGATGAAAACGGAAGATATAACTATTCCTACCCAGCCGATGCTACCGGAATATACAATGTAACAGTTCGTTATAAAGGTAATGATACCCATGAACCTTCACAGACAAACACTACCTTTGAAGTGGTAACACGTTCTGTAACGATAGTGGTAAATCCTATGGATGGAATTGTTGAAGATAACATTACAATACAGGCAAACATAACTGATATGTATGGCTTGGCTGTCGATAAGGGAGAAGTACTGTTCAAGATAAACGGTATAACTCTGCGTGAAGGCGGAAAACTTACAGGAAACGACACATTACGTGTACCTGTAAGTGATGGAACTGCCATTTACACATTTGTCGCAACGCGAGAATTACTTGGTTCTAAAAACATTACTGCAGTATACATTGCAAATGATGACTATAACGAAAATAGAACCGATGGTACAACTCATGCAAATGTAACTTTAAGAACAGCAGAAATAATAATTTCAACAAACCCTGAAAGAGGAAACCAGAAAGAAAATATTACACTCATAGCCAATGTCTATGATATAACACATAACCTTAGAAATGTAAGGCCAATAGACGACGATGCTAGCTTTGTAATATTTAAGGTAAATGGATTAACACTTAAAGACGATGCTGGAAATGCATTGCTAGTACCGGTACATAACGGTATAGCACAAGCAGACTATTACATCCCTGCTGGTATGGGTGGAATGAAGTCAAATACTGGCCAATACAAGGATTACAATATAACCGCCGAATATTATCATCCTGACTACTATGATGTAACCAATAACAGTGTCTTTAACATCAACAGGGCAGATAATGTCACGTTCAAAGTCAACAATCTCGGCATTGTTAACAGAACATTAAATGTTGAAGCTGATCTGGTGGATAAAGATGGAGATAATCTTGTGGGAGAAAATATTGTAGCAGTAAAAATCAATGGATTAACGCTTAAAGATGATGAAGGAAACGTAATCACCTACCCGGTTAAGAATGGTAAAGTAGACTTGGATATCCCATTACCTGATACGTTCAAAGAGATCAAAAACATCACTCTCGTAACAGGTAATCGTGAAGCATACTCCAATGCAACTTTAACCACATCAAACATAACCACTTCACCAAGTAAAATTACAATAACGGATATAACCGGTATAGTTGAAGAAAACATTACATTCAGTGCATATGTAACTGATGAATATGATAATCCATTAAGTGGAGGATATGTAATCTTCAAACTAAACGGTCAAATCTTACGTAAAGGTGGAACAATAGGTGGAAACAACACCATTCTCAAAATAGGCGTTAAAGGCGGATGGGCAAATTACACAATGCCTGCAAACTATAAGCTGATAAATGCAGTAAAATTGGATGCGGCATATAGTGGAAATGCAAACTATGATTCATCAAGAGCAAGTCCATCAAGCAAGGTAAACATAACTTTAAGAATACCACACGTCGTAGTTACAACCATCCCAAATATTACACGTCAAAGTCAAATATTAACTATTACAGTTAATGTTACCGACTGGACACATGGGGAAAGTAACATCGCACCGATAAATTCAAAATCAAGTTATGCGATACTTAAAATAAATGGAATAACCGTCAAGGATAAAAATAACGAAACGGTTAAACTACCTATAAGAAATGGAAGCGGTGAATACAAGTATAATGTCCCACAGGCATTTGGTGGAATAAATTATCCAAAAAGTGATCTTATAAATTATAATGTCACTGCCAAATATACCCATAATGATTATTACAATGGACAGAATGCAACAGTTTTCAATGTTGAACAATCAAGTACAAGTATAACTTTTAACAAGGTAAACTATAGCAGTGCAAGTGGTAAGATAAGTATACAAGCACAAATCAAAGACTATCAAAACAAGACGGTCAAAGGAGACACCAAATTTAATGTAAAAATTAATGGTGTTACAATTAAAGAGGATGACAGTAATGCAAAGATGTTTATTTCTGAAAACGGAGTCATAAATATAACGGTTGATTCTGTTTCTAAGAATCCAACATCAATTACTGTCGTTACTCAAGAAAGATGTGCTTATGCGTCTACGCGTACTACAACTAATAATATAGTAAAAACATAATTATTTTATTAAAAGTGGGTTTATGATTTTTTACAGTCATAAATCTTCACATTTTTATTATTTTTTAGAAGATTCTATTTTTATAATATAATTCTATTTTTTAAATTAAATTATTTTTCAGATGTAAATTAAATTATTTTATCCAATCCCATTCTTCAAAATCTAAATTCAATTTTTAACTAAATCCTATTTTCAGTTGGCATATTCTCAATTTTAAATTTTGATTCAATCCATTTTTTCCACAATACTGTCTTTTAAATCAATTTTTTATTCAACTTGTTTTTTTTCATGAAAAAAAATAAGTTTATATTTGTAAAAATCACTTTTTTTTATCATATTCTTATCAAATTATTATTCTATTTTTTTTAAAAATTCATATGAAAATATTGACTTTACTCCTATTTTAAAATTCTATTTCAAGCATTTAAAAATTAATAAAAATCTACTCAAAATTCCCAAAAAACAAAGTATATTAATTAAAATCTACAGAAATAAATATCAAGCAACCAATCGAATGATTATTTAAAAATCATGGCAATAATCGTTATAAAACACACAATAAAACTATAAAAATCATTATAATACTAGTGATAATTCATAATAATTCATAACAAAGTATACAATTAATTGACAATGTACATCTTTGATACAATAATCCATGAAAAAATAATAGTTATTTCAATTGGATGCTGACCTTTTAAATAGCTTTTGTACCAAACTAATTAAAATGTAAAAACAATGTTTAATAAGGAGTCAAAACTAAATGGCAACAAATATAAAGCATTGTCTATTATTACTTAGTGTGGTATTAGTACTCTTAATAGGACTTGGTTTTGTGTCGGCTACCGATACAAACAACACCACACACGTAGTAAAAGATAATAATGTTTTATCCACACCCTCCAATTATGATGTGGATAATGTGGTACAATCTGATTTGGCAACTGTCAAGTCAGATGCAGACGTAGAAAAAATATCAAGTACAAGTGAAAACACAAAAACAGAGACGACAAATAAACTAACAGAGAATTCAATAATAACAAATGATGACAATATTGCGACAAGCAATATTAATAATGATATTGAAAAAAACATTAAAGGTGAAGGAGAAGGTACTTTCACAGAACTGCAACAAGCAATACTCACTGCAACCTCATTAAATTTACAAAAGGATTATAAATTCACAGTCGGTATTGATGATCAGGGAGACAGTACCCTCGTAGGTGGAATAGTAATCACTAAAACCATTACCATAAACGGTAACGGACATACCATAGATGGAAGCAATCTTGCAAGAATATTCATGATAGATGGTGAATCCATTAATGTGAATATGAATAAACTTAATCTAGTAAATGCAAGTGCACCATCAGATAGTCTTGACGGATATGGTGGAGCAATATACTACTCAGGACATGATGGAATATTTAACAATATAAACATCAGTAACTCCACAGCTACAGACGGTGGAGCAATGTATATACACGCTCAAGAAAATATGCCAACA
>MUZY01000098.1:0-1352 GCA_003266065.1 Methanosphaera sp. rholeuAM130 | reverse complement strand
ATAACATCACATTTATCAATAACACTGCACGTACTTCAGGTGGAGCAGTATATGCTTATACAGATGGTACAGGTTCAGGTGTTGATAACATGGTATTTATTAACAACACTGCTGGGGATATGGGTGGTGCCGCATATATTCATGGAAGCAACTTGGGAATAACCAATGTCACGGCAATAAACAACTCCGCAGATACAGGTGGGGTATTTTATTGGACTGGAAAACATGGTAAGATTGACAATTCCAACCTAAGCTACAACAACGCTACCTATGGTGGAGCCATCTACTGGACCGGTGAAGACGGGGACATACTCAACTCCAACTTCACAAACAACANNTAGGAGATATAGGTATAATCGAAAATTCAACTTTTATCAACAACACGGCAGCTGGTCGTGGAGGAGCTATCTTCCTTACTGGAACATCAGAATATCCTTCTGAAAATACGAGTGTTGTAAACTGTACCTTCAAGTATAATCATGCACATCACAATGGTGGAGCAATTGATTGGGCAGCTGGTTCACACAACGGTCAATTAATCAACTCAACATTCGAGAACAACACGGCAGATCGTAGTGCCGGTGCTGTATATTGGAATGGTCATAACGGTACTATAGAAAACACCACATTCCTATATAACCAGGCTTTCGGAACAGTTCAAGAAACAACAGATCCTAGTGGAACAACCACTTATCCAACTAATGGTGGAAATGGTGGAGCTATTACATGGACAGGATCACTTGGTTCACTCTACAACGTAACAATAATCAACAATACTGCTAAAGTAAACGGTGGAGGTATAATGTTTAATGATGGAGTTGACATTATAGTCAATAGCTCCAAGATAATAAACAACTCCGCTGGTAACAATGGTGGTGGACTTGATTGGAGAGAAGGAGCTTCAAATGGTTCTGTAACTAATACAGTATTTGAAAACAACACAGCAAATCGTAGCGGTGGAGCTATCTATTGGAATGGATTCAATGGAACAGTACAATCATCCAACTTCATAAATAACCGTGCATTAGGTACCGATAATGCCACAACAACAGGTGGTGACGGTGGAGCTATAATATGGACTGGAAGTAATGGTACGGTACTAAACAATTACTTCAGAAACAATACTGCAGCCTATCGTGGAGGAGCAATATTCTTCACAAAACAAGTAGCTGAACTTGACGCTGAAAACTGTACTATAAATAATTCAGTATTCATCAACAATACTGCCGGATTAAACGGTGGAGCATTGGACTTCTTTACTGGTTCAACAAATGGTTATATTGTCAATTCAACATTTGACAATAATGTTGCTAATCGTAGTGGAGGGGCAGTCTACTGGAACGGTTTCAACG
>MUZY01000181.1 GCA_003266065.1 Methanosphaera sp. rholeuAM130 | reverse complement strand
ATCAGTGCACATGGACAGAATACAACCAGTATTGTTACGGCACGTTCTATATTCCACGTTAAAAAGTAAGTCCATACTGCAATACCCAGTGCGATTGGCACCAGCCATGTTGCCCATCTATCCGCTATCCTCTGTGTTGGTGCCTGTTTCTGGTCTGCTTCCTGTACCATTCTAATGAGCTTTTCAAGTGATGAATCTTCAGCCACCTTTGTGGCCTTAAAGTCGATTGCCCCATATAAGTTTAACGTACCTGCAAAGACCTCATCATCCACTGACTTGTCTAGAGGCAGTGATTCTCCTGTCATGACGGATTGATCAACTGATGTGTCTCCCTTGACTATTATACCGTCTGCCGGAATTATTTCACCCGGCAATACGCGTATGGTATCATTGATTTTTACGTCCTTTGCTTCTACTTCTTTTTCGATGGTCTGATTATTTTCTTCGGTTATGATTCTTGCCTTCTGTGGTTTTAGGTTTATTAAATCTGCAAGTCCCCTCTTGGAGCGTTCCACAGTATAGTCTTCAAGCAGTGCACCTAGTGCCATTATAAAACATACTTCACCTGCCGCGAATATTTCGCCTATAAATAATGATGCTATCATGGCCATCACAATTAACAGTGCTGATGATATCCAGTGTTCATATATTAACCTGCTTATCGCCAGATATAATAATGGAAGACCACATATTACTATTGTTACCCACGCAGGATCAAGATATGTTGGAATCTTTGTTCCTGTAAGGACCAAAATTAAACTTATAGCAAGAAATACGCCCCCAACTATAGTCATCTTTAGTCCTTCAAAGATTTCAATTAATTTTAAAAATTTATTCATGAGTATTACCCCCTTATATATAATTAGTATTACATGTAATACTTTAGTAATACCAGTATATAAATGAATTTGCTAAAAAGTAATAATTTTGTATTACTTCCCCAAATAAAAAATGTTCAACAAAATATTGAAAATGAATAATTTCAAAATATATTTTTTACCAATAATAAAAATAAATGAAAATAATATAATGATTTAAAAAAATAATATACATTATTCATTTAAAAAAAGAAGAAAAAGAGTTGAATTTAAGAAAAAAATAATAACAATAAAGGATAATTTCAAGAGAAAATCGAAAAAATAAAACGGAATATGCCAAAAAAACTATTATCAATAAACTATCAAATTACAAAAAATAATGATAAATATATAAATAAATAATGACAAATAGTTAATTATAATATTAAATTATAACCTTCAAAAATATTATAACTTAAAGGAGAATAAAAAACATGAACGATTTATTTAACTTATCAGGACAAGTAGCAGTAGTAAGTGGAGCAAGCTCAGGTATCGGAGTACAAATGGCAAAAGNNTGGCAAAAGCATACGCAAGATACGGAGCAAACATTGTCGTTACCGGAAGAAGAAAAGAAAGATTAGACCAAGTTGCAGAAGAAATCAAAGAACTCGGCGTAGACTGTATCGGAGTAGTCTGTGACGTAACAGACACTGAAAGCGTAGATACCTGTGTAAAAGAAATCATGGATCACTACGGAAGAATTGACATATTACACAACAACGCAGGTTACGGTGCAACCAAAGAAGCAGAACTCTTAACAGACGACGAATGGAACAAAACCGTAGACGTAGACCTAACCGGTACATTCAAAATGTCAAGAGCAGTAGCACGTGAAGCAATGATTCCACAAAAATACGGACGTATCATAAACACGGCATCAATGTTCGGATTAGTAGGAACAATGGCAACGCCAACATCCCCATATGCAGCAGCAAAAGGTGGAGTAGT
>MUZY01000105.1:1200-15495 GCA_003266065.1 Methanosphaera sp. rholeuAM130 | reverse complement strand
ATTATAAAATATATGTTTATGGAAGTTTTTTTTTCTTATGACTTATATGAGTAATACTTTTTTTTGTTTTAAAATATTTTTGGCCAAGTCTCAAATTATCCTTCAAGTTAATGTAGATGTAATAGGTTATTCTACTAATATCGACTATTATTTAAGTCAGTAACTTAATGTAACCTTTCAATAGCATTTTAAAGAATTTCCCATTGACATCTGTCATTATTCAAATAATCTTTTTAATTAATAATGATATAAATATAATTATCAAAAAAATAATTAAAGTGGTATTTTGTTATGTTTTTTTATGCAGATAATATGATGAAATTTGCTTTTTGTGAAGAATTCAATGATGACGAATACGATGAAGGCTACTCCATAATGGGTGTTGGTTTTGACAGTACAACCAGCTACAAGTCAGGAGCTCGTTATGGTCCAAAGGCTGTAAGGGAAGCTTCATATAATTTTGAGCAGTATAACCTGCGTTTTGACACGTCCGTTACGGCAACATCTTATGATATAGGCGATGTTCAGGCAGTTCCCGGAAATTATCAGGAAACTGATAAGATGATATACAATACTGTAAACGAATTGTTGGAAATGAATCTAACGCCCATCACGATTGGCGGTGAACATACCATAACTTACGGTATTTTAAGGGCATTGCATGATTATGACCCTGATTTATTTGAAAATCTGGTGGTCGTTCACTTGGATGCCCATTTTGACATGCGGGATGAATATCTCGGTGAAAAATGCTCACATGCCAGCGTACTTCGTCGTGTACATGAATTGAATCCTAAAGAAATTATTCAAATAGGTATCAGATCTGCAGAATATGAAGAGCATGAATATGTAAAAGCATGTGATGATATCACTTACTTTAGCAGCCATCAACTACAAAAGGATTCGGGAGAACTCTTCGACAAGTTAAATGATATAAATTCACCGGTGTATATAACAGTGGACATCGACGTATTGGATCCCTCTTATGCCCCGTCGGTAGGTACGCCGGCTTCCTGTGGACTTACTCCGATGATGTTGGAGGACATCATATACGTATTGTCATCAAAGGACGTTTGTGGATTGGACGTAGTTGAAGTGGCATCTGACAGGGTAGGTGATTTGACGAGTGTCAATGCTGCTAAAGTGATATATGACTTTTTATCATTACAGGATTAAGCAACAAGTATAATCTAATTAAAAGAATAATCTAATTTAATAATGGTGGTATAAAATGTTTCCAATAAGAAGAATGAGAAGAATGAGAAGTGATGCTAGGATAAGGGCTATGTTTCAAGAAACAAGTGTTGATATGAGCGATTTGATTTATCCGTTATACATTAAGGAAGAAGCACAAAATGGTAATCCTGAAGAAATCAGTACCATGCCTGGTCAATATAGGTATTCCGTTGAGGATGCAGTTGATTTTGCAGGTTTGCTCGAAGATAATGGATTAACCTCAGTACTGTTATTCGGAATACCGGCCCATAAGGATGAGGTGGCAAGCAGTGCCTACGATAAGGATGGTATCATTCAACAGACAATCAAAGCCCTAAAGGAACAGACAAACCTCGTTGTGATGGGTGACGTGTGCATGTGTGAATATACCAGTCACGGACATTGCGGTATCATCAGGGATGAATATGTTCAGAATGATGAAACTTTGGATTACCTTTCTAAAATAGCTGTCAGTTACGCTGATGCAGGAGTGGATGTGGTAGCTCCTAGTGATATGATGGACGGACGTGTAATGGCAATACGTGATGGATTGGATACGAATGACTATCTCAACGTACCTATATTCTCCTATGCGGCCAAGTATGCCTCAACTTATTATGCACCGTTTAGGGAAGCGGCCGATTCTGCACCTAGTTTCGGTGATAGAAAATCCTATCAGATGGATCCGGCAAATTTCAATGAAGCGTTAGTGGAAGTTGCAATGGACATTGATGAAGGGGCAGATGCAATCATAGTCAAGCCCGCTTTGGCATATCTTGACGTGTTGAGGGAAGTCAAGCAGCAGTTCAGAATGCCTACAATCGCTTACCAGGTAAGTGGCGAGTATTCCATGATAACGGCCGGTATCGAAAAGGGATATATAACTGAAGATTTGCTTGATGAAACATTGCTTTCAATTAAAAGAGCCGGAGCAGACATGATTATCAGTTATTTTGTTCCACAGTTAATGGGTATTGAATAAACGGTTGTTTAACATTCATTCCCTATTTTTTTCCTAACCTTTTTTTGGACTGCAGATTCAAGGACTCTTTTTTTGATAAAGTTTTTCATATCCTTTTTACAATCCTTTAAATGTTTTCTTAGATTAACCTCTACTTGTCCCATATACTTGGAAAATAACGGAATATTAATAATCTATTAACTACATAAATTATATTATAATAAATTATGGTTAATTTCATATTTTTTTATTAACTTTCAAAATGCTTGGAGGATGTGATAGGTATATGAATCTGAATTCTCAGGACATAGGAAAATTGGGTGAAATTGCAGCATTGTTTGAAGTCAGTGCTTATCCTAAACCGGGTAATGTTCACAGGACACATGACTTTGATAACATGTCCTATGAAGATTTTTTAATAAGCAGTGTATGCATAAGGGGACACTTGGAACAAGTAGCCAATAAGACGTCTAAATATTATCCTAACCTATTGAATGAAATAAGGATTGGAGAAAATATATTGGGAAGTGTAGAGGATACGAATAGGTTAGTCAATACCAATACCAATTTGGGAATATCATTGCTCTTTATGCCAATAGGGGCAGCTTGCGCTACACTTGATAATATTGACTCAATCGAATATCTGGCAAGTGCGGTAGATATTCTAATGAGAAATACTGTTGTCGATGATGCAATAGCTTTTGTAAAGGCAATAATTCTATCAAAAGCGGGTGGTATGGACAATAAAACGTCAAAATATGATGTAAATAATTCAAATACCATTAATGAATTGAAAGATAATAATATAAACTTATACGATTTATTAAAAATGTCATCTAAGTATGATAGGATATCATATGAATTAACGAATAAATTACCGGTAATATTTAAAGTAGGATTTCCCACATACAGTACGCTATCGAATGAATATTCATTAAATGATTCGGCAATAGAAACCTATTTGGAAATATTATCAACAACTAATGATACTCTGATTTCAAGAAAATACGGTGAAGAAGTGTCTGAAGACATTTCCAAAAGAGCTAAAGAAATTCTTGATACCACCGATATTCAGACGCCTGAACGACTGGAATCATTAAACAAATTTGATGAATACTTGCATGAAAATAAATATAATCCTGGAACAACTGCCGATTTTACCGCGGCTTCTATATTTGTAAGTTTGATTGATAAATATTCACAAAGTGGTTTATAAAATAAAAAAAGTAGGGGGAAAATAAGTTAATGATAGATAAAATAATTAATGAATTACATTTATATGAAAAGAAATTTTTGGACGGGCTTGAAAAAAATAATGATGCAACACCCGAAGAAATAGCACAAGAAGAGGACATGCCGTTTAAAGCAGTAACCAGTGCTGCAGGTATGCTCGAAATTAAAGGCATCATTACTGTTGATAAAAAATCCATTGATACGATAAGTCTATCCGAAGAAGGTAAGGATTATGCATTAAACGGACTTCCGGAACACAGAATCCTCGAAGCATTACAGGACTTTTCCAAAGAGGGCAATGATGAAGTGTCAATGGGGGACGTTATTCAAAAATCCGGTGTTAGCAAAGCTCAAATGAACTTCGCAATCGGTACCCTGATGCGTAACAAATGGGCAAAGATGGATAAAGGTAAATTAAGCATAACCGATGAAGGAAAAAACGTTGATATAGGTGAGTTGGCTCAGGTCAAATTCCTGAATTTCCTTCTTGACAAACAAGAAGTTCTTGCCGAAGAGATACCTGAAGAATTTGATGATGTCCGAAGTGAATTCAATAGAAGAAAAGGACTCTTCGATATTAAAACAAGACAGGAATTCAAGTTCAAATTAACCGATAAGGGAAAAGAAATTCTGGATAAGGGATTTACAATTCAAGATGAAGCAACTCAACTGACGCATGAACAATTAAAAACAGGATCCTGGAAGAATCTTCACTACCGTGGATATGACATAAACACGTCAACCCCTAATAATTATCCAGGTAAAATACATCCACTGCAGCAAACAATCGAAGAGATACGGGATATTTTCATCGACATGGGATTTGACGAGGCAAAAGGAAACATTCTTGAATCCGCATTTTGGAACTTTGACATGTTGTTCCAGCCACAGGATCATGCGGCACGTGAAATGCAGGACACATTCTACGTAAGCAATCCTAGAACTGCAACATTGCCTAATCAGGAATTGGTTGATAAGACAAGGGCTGAACATGAACATGGTGGAAACACGGGGTCTGAAGGTTGGAAATACACCTGGAATGAGGATGTGGCTAGACAGATGGTCTTGAGAACACACACGACCGGTTTGTCAGTAAGGTATCTGTCAGAAAATCAGCCTCCTTTAAAGATGTTTTCAGTTGGAAGAGTATTCAGACGAGAAACAATAAACTATAAGCACTTGCCTGAATTCCATCAGGTGGAAGGAATAGTCGCTGGAGATGACATGAGCTTTAAAAACTTGCTTGGAATACTTAAGGAATTCTATAGAAAATTGGGATTCAAGGTACGTTTCAGACCGGCATACTTCCCATACACCTACTTGTCTATTGAATCTGAGATTTATGTTCCTGAAAAGAAAAGTTGGATGGAACTGGGTGGGTCTGGAATGTTCAGGCCAGAAGTTTTAGAGCCACTGGGAATCAAAACGCAGGTAGCTGCATTTGGTCTTGGAATAGAAAGACTGGCGATGATGCGCTACGGTATCGAGGATATACGTATGTTATATCAAAGTGATATCGGCTGGTTAAGAAAATTGCCGGTCACAAAGAATATTAAATCATTCTGATTGGAGGTTATTATCATGGTTATAAATTCATTAGAACTGAACTTAGAAGCAATTACAAATACAATAACTGTACTTGAAAAGGAAAATAAGGATGAAAATAAGGAAAAAATAGAAAGTCTAAAAAAGGAAAGGGATTTTTTACTTAAAGAATTAAAGGTATTGTAATCTAATTTCAATAATCACACTCTTTATTTTTTCAAAGTTTTTTTCGAGTGATAAATTATTTTTTTTTATTTAAGTTTAAAGGTGATTAAATGGAATTATTGGTTAGTGCAATTAATTTGGCGGAATCTAAAGAAGCATTAAAGGGTGGAGTAGACATCCTTGATATAAAAAATCCAAAGGAAGGCTCATTAGGTGCTAATTTTCCATGGATTATTAAAGAGATAAGTCAATATGTTAACAAATCCAAAGTTATCAGTACAACAGTAGGTGACGTTGATTATAAACCGGGTACTGTATCGTTGGCGGCCTTGGGCTGTGTAGTTTCTGGTTCCGATTATGTTAAAGTCGGATTATATGGGACACATGATTATAATCAGGCAAAAGAGGTGATGGATGCAGTCGTAAAAAGTGTCAAGTCTTATGATGATAACATTACCGTGGTGGCATGTGGATATGCTGATTATTATAATATAAGTTCCGTATCCTCAAGGGACATTATAGAAGTTGCAAGAGATTCCGGTTGTGACGTGGCAATGTTGGATACATATGTTAAGGATGGAAGGACTTTGACCGACTATCAATCCAGGGATGATTTAGCCGATTTTGCAGATGATGCCCATAGTTATAATCTTAAGGTTGCACTGGCTGGAAGTGTAAATCAAAGCCATATAGGACTGCTCAAAGAACTCGGTTGTGACATAATGGGTGTACGCGGATGCGTATGTTCAGGTGGAGATAGAAACATGGGACATATTGACAGTAGATTGGTAAAAGATTTAAAGGATAACATTTAATTATTTCTTTTAATAAAAATAATAGTAATATATTAGATTCATAGAATAATTTGATATTTAGATAGAGGGGAAAATATGAGTAAATTTACAGATAAGTTAACAAAAGCAGAAGATACTTATACATTTGACGATTTTTTGATAAAACCCGGTTTATCATGTATAGAACCTAAAGATGTAACGTTAAATACAAACGTATCCACAAACTACAGTTTGAACATACCTGTTGTAAGTTCGGCAATGGATACTGTAACGGAATCTCAAATGGCGATAGCATTAGCACGTCAAGGTGGATTGGGTGTAATCCATCGAAATATGACAATTGAACAGGAAGTTCAAGAAGTACGTAAAGTAAAATTTGCAAATGAATTAACGGTAAAAGAAGTAATTACAATATCTCCCGATGAAACAGTAGCACAGGCACAGGAAATAATGGATATTGAAGGAGTAAGCGGACTTCCTGTTGTAACAGAAGATGATGTTGTAGTGGGTATTATCAGCCGTAGGGACATAAAACCATTAAGGGGAAAATTTGCCGATAGAAAAGTCTCTGATGCAATGACACATAATGTGGTAACAATATCCGAGGATACGGATACAGAAACGGCATTGGACTTGGCTTATGAAAATAAGGTTGAAAGATTGCCTGTAGTTAGTGATGATAAAAAACTTGTGGGTATAGTAACGATGAAGGATATTCTCGAAAGAAAGAAATATCCTAACGCCGTAAGGGATAAACATGGAAGGTACCTGGTTGCAGCTGCATGCGGACCATTCGACACGGAAAGGGCAATGGCATTAAGCGATGCGGGTGTAGACATCATAGCAATAGACAGTGCACATGGACATAAGACGGATATCATCAATTCGGCCAAAGAAATGAACAAGAACATTGAATCTGATTTGCTGCTGGGAAACATCGCTACAAGAAAAGCTGCAGAGGACATGTTAAAGGCTGAAATTGATGGAATAAAAGTGGGTATTGGTCCTGGATCAATATGTACAACCAGAATCGTAGCGGGAGTAGGAGTACCTCAACTGAGTGCTGTTTCAAGTGTTGCCGATGTTGCGGAAGATTATGGAATACCTGTTATAGCAGATGGTGGTCTAAGATACTCGGGGGATGTTGCAAAAGCACTGGCCGTTGGAGCTAACGCTGTTATGGTTGGAAGTATCCTTGCAGGTACGACCGAATCACCGGGTGAGATGACTATTAGAAACGGGCGTAAATATAAACAATATCGTGGAATGGGTTCATTGGGTGCAATGACCGGTGGAGTAGGTGCCGGTAAGGATAGGTATTTCCAGACCTCGGGAAGTAACATGAACTCTACAAAATTGGTGCCTGAAGGAATTGAAGGTGTTGTTCCATATAAGGGACCTGCAGAACAGATTGTATTCCAGTTGATGGGTGGTTTAAAATCATCTATGGGTTATGTGGGTGCAAAATCCATTAAGGAAATGCATGAAAAAGCAGAACTGGTTCACATAACTCCAAATGGTATGAATGAAAGTCATCCTCATGACATAACAATTACCAATGAAAGTCCCAACTATCATCCAAGAAGTTAAACTTCTTGTAAACCCCTCTTTTTATGATCATTGGGAGTCTTTTCACTTTTTTTTAATATTTTTTGGTTTTCTATTAAATTAACTATTTTTGAGCTATTTAATGTATTTTTTTGATTTTCATCAAATCTTTGGATGAAGGGCAATCTTTCTTTTTTTAGCTTTTTCTACTTTGGAATTGCGTTAGTTTTTTCGGTTATGTTTTTGTTGATAGATGCTGATTTTTTCGGGATATCTGCCATTTTCCAGTATGAACTTGTTTACGTTTTCAATAGTTTCAATAAATTCAATCTTAAAAATCTTCGAACCTTCATATTCAATGTATTCGGGCAGATGACCTTCTTTATTGTTGATGTCAATTATTTGTTTGATGAATTGAGTATATTCCTTTTCAGTAAGTTCTTTTTTAATTACACGTTTCATAATTTATCACTCGGAAGGTTCAAATAGTCTTCTATTTTAATATTCTTGTCCAATGCCTTTTCCCTGTTTTCCTTTGACAGGTACAATGCCAAATCGGCATAGTTATATTGGGCTTTTTTAAGCGAATTTATAACTGTTGATACTTCTGACAAGGCTTTCAAACCATTGTTTGTTTCGACCTGAATGCTCATCTCTTTATATGACAACGATTCCGGCAAATCAATAATAACCTCCTCAGGACTGATATTCAATGCATTTGCAATATCCTCTTCCGCTTCCTTCAAATATTTCTTATCCATTTGGAATATCTTCTCGGGATATTCTATGTCAGTCAGATTAATTGTATCAGTCTTTTTATAAAGATGTCTCGTATCAAGGTTTTTCATGGTCTTTTCCGGTAAACCTTTAGTGTTTCTTGCAATATTTATTAAATCTCCATCGTCGAGGTATTTTAATTCTTTTTCCTGTACTACATTATCCTCCAGCATACGTTTTAGACACACCCTAAACATGCTATTTACTATTCTGGTGGTATGGTGTTGATATACGGTAGGATACATGAAGTATCTGGCAAGAAGTGTGGATTCTGCCGCCTGAACTCCTTTATCTGTTATGATTAGATCGTCATTATCATCGTATTTTAAGCTGTATAATAAACGTTCGGTATCGATAACTCCATATGCTACACCTGTGTAATATGAATCTCTAGCCAAGTAGTCCATACGATCCACATCTAAATCTCCGGAGATTATCTTTCCATATTTGGTTTCTCCATCAATGATTTTATTAATGAAATTTGCATTGAATCTTTCCGTAATGATATCGGTGATTGCCGAATTTTTAATTATCTCCTTGGTAACTGTTTCATGTTTATGTTTCAGAGCTCTTTCAGATACATGTGAAAATGGTGCATGTCCAATATCATGAAGTAATGCACATACCCTTAGTAATTCTATCACATCCTCTTCCAAATTTAGCCGAGTAGCTAGTTTATCTGCCAATGATAAGGTACCTATTGAATGTTCAAATCGGGTATGGTTTGCACCTGGATACACCAGGCTGGTAAAACCCAATTGTTTTATTCGCCTTAATCGTTGCATCTCTACAGTATCCACAAGTTTTAACTCAAAATCAGTTAAATGTAAATCTCCATGGATAGAATCTCTAATAAATCCCATTTTCAACATCTCTTATTTTAATAATTCACTAACTTCCTTTCTATTTAAGTTTTGAATACGTTCTACACCATTGATTTCATTGATTACTTCTACAACAGATTCCGGAACAAGATCTTCCCAGTTACCATTGTTTAGAATTCTTCTTCTTACTTCTGTTCCGGAGTATTCCTCTCTATTAAATAATGGTGGCTGAACTACTTCAATCTTATTTTCTCTAAATAATTGTTTAACAAGACTGTTGCCCGAATATACCTTTTCAAAAGGAGGGGTTAACATTTTCACATGGCCTACCCATAATGAGTTGCATGCAATATCCTCCAATGGAATGATATAATACCTTGAAGGGTCAATCCTGTATTCTCTAAGTGCTTTGGATAGCATTAAAACTCTTTCTCCACTGGTAAATGGATTGGAGTTGGTATGGCTTTGATCTGCACTACCTATGCCGATGATTAGCTCATCGACCTCATTTAAAGTATCTTGGATAACACTCATATGACCATTATGTAATGGTTGTATCCGTCCGATTAATAATCCTCTTTTGATATTCATTTTATTTTCACGTATACAATTAAATCTTTTTTAATTAATTGATAGATATTGTATTTAGTAGTATTTATAGTTTTAATGATTTTTTTTCATATATTGCTTTATGTTGTCTTTGAATTAAAACAATTTTCAGAGTTGGTTATGTATTTGATAGTAAATTCATTATTTGATAATTTTACATTGATTATAAACTATGGATTTTGCACGTGGTTGAAAAAAACAATTAAGTATAAATAATATGATTGTCAAAGAATTATATATATTGATTTTATTATTCTTAGTCCTTTAGGGTAGTGGCAATCCTACGAGACTCTGGATCTTGTGACAGCGGTTCGACTCCGCTAAGGACTATTAAACTCTTTTTTTATATTTTTTCTTGGGTGCTAATTATGTCAAATTATTCTAGAATAGTGCATGAGGATGAAAAACTCATCATATCCATTATAGATAATGCAATAGTTGTTAAGTTACTTGTTGATAATAACCTGTTAATATCCTCATGGCATAATGGAGGATATCATGAAAATATGGTAAACGTTGTAAATCAATCGTTAATACCTGCTGATTATCCTGTAATTGAAGAATTAAAAAGTAAAAATTTCCAGATTCAAAAATTTAAGGAAATGGGATTGGATTCTGATAAATCAACGGGACTTATAACTTCGGCTAATATGGATTATTTTTCCGTAAGTACTAAATCATATAAACAATTGAAGGTTATAACTATAGCAACTGCGGGTGCCGACAAAAATGCCGTTAAAGCAGGAGATAATGCATCATTTTATGAACATGACAATAATTATCAATCAATCACGGGAACAATCAACATAATTACATTCATTGATGCGAATTTGGATGCTGGAGCATTAGCAACGGCACTTATAACCTTAACGGAGGCTAAAACTAGTGTATTGGAAGATTTGAAAGTTGGAAGTAATTATTCAACGCATATTGCAACCGGAACAGGTACCGATGGAGCTTGTGTAATATCAAACACTTCTAGCGATAATCACTTGGAAAATGCTGGTAAACACTCCAAATTGGGTGAATTAATAGCTAATTCTGTTAGGGAAGCAGTTTTTGATGCATTGTATTTGCAAACGGGTATGTGTACACAGTATCAGAAAACAGTTCTCAGCAGGCTTTCAAGATTCAACGTAACCTTTGATGACTTTTATAAAAATGCCGAAGGCATTTCTTTGGAGGATTATGCCCAGTCATTCTATCATTTCAACAATGATGAGTACTATGTTTCATGGATTAGTTGCACAATTAATTTGATGGACGAATATCAGCAGGGATTGCTTGATTTAAAGGATATCACTAAACCTATAATCCAATTGACAAATTGTTTTTTAAGTTCTGATAAAAAAGTAGGGGAGTTTAAATCCATCAGTCAAATAATTGACTATTTGATAGATTCTGTAAATACTTTCATAATTGATAAATAGGAATTGCTTTAAATTAGCAGTATCGGCAGTTGGATATTTTTAACCACAAATTCACTATAGTCTCCCATGACAGTAGTTTGATTAGTGGTGTTTCCATGTTTTGCCATAACGATTAGGTCTGCATTGCTTTTTCTTGCAATTATCAGCACGTCATTCTTTCGGCTGCCATATATTAACAAATCCTCTGCGTTGACGTTTTCTTCAATTGCATAATCTTTGATTGCATTGATATAATTCTGTCCTTCCTCTTCCTGATTGGCGATTGTCGATAATCTCTGGTCAAAGATATATGTTATGACAACAGTCGCATTTATTTTTTTTGCTAACTTCACAGCTTCCATTCCCGCATTTGTTGCATTTTTAGATCCGTCGGTCAGTACCAGTATTCTTTCATACATTGTTATCACTCGTTGTTTTCATCTTCTATGAATTTATCCACTACTTCGTCAACGTCACCGTCTGCTATTAGTTTTCCCTTGTTGATGTAGATTGATCTCGTTGATACCTCTTTGACGAAATCCATAGTATGGCTAACGAGAATAATTGTCGTATGGAATTCTTCATTGATTTTCTTAAGTGAATTTGCCACAATCCTAAGTGTTATCGGATCCAAATCGCCGAAAGGTTCATCAAGTATTAATATTTCGGGATTTGATGCCAAAACAGTTGCAATGGCCACTCTTACCTTTTGTCCACCGGATAATTCAATAAACTGTCTGTTAAGAAGGGGTAATGGCAAGTCCAATGCCTCGAATACAGGTATTGCAGACTCTATCACGTCATCGGTTTTGATTGGTGGGAAGAGAATGTTCAATATTTCAGGTCCCAAGTTAACCTTTTCAAGTTTTGTTATTGCTTCCGTTCTGGATAAGTCCGTCAATTGATAAATGATGTCCAACGATTCGTCTGATAAACCGATTTCTTTTGCTTTAGCTATTGCATTTTCATAGGTTTCATCCGTTTTTGGTGAAAGATGCACGCCTATCTGTTCAATTATTGGTGTATGTGGAGTAAGTGCAAATTCCTGATGCATAAATCCCATGTTTTTCCTGATTTGCATACGGTTTTCACCATAATCTGTCATGTTAACCCATTTGTCATTTGCCAATATTTCAATAGAACCGCTGTCTTCCAGTTCAAATCCTGCAATCATCTTAAGTATTTCTGTCTTTCCACTTCCTGTTGGACCAATGATGGATAGTATTTCGCCCTTATTTACATTAAATGATACGTTATCTATCGTAAGTACATGGCCTCCCTTATAAAGATAGAAATCCTTATATAATTCTTTTACTTTTATAATGGGCTGGCTTCGGTCGATATCTGCTATCGGATAGATTTCCTCTTCGTTTTTGGTAAATTCATCTATTATTTTTTCGGGGGTGTCAATTTTTTCTACTTTGCCGTTATATATAAGCATTACACGTTCAGATATGTATCTTTGAATCTCCGGTTGGTGGCTTACAATGATAACTGTCGTGCCATATTTTTCGTTGATTCTTTTTATTGTATCAAGTACTTCATATTTCTTTTTAGGACTGCTCATGGTGGCCGGTTCATCCAACAGTAATATTTCGGGTTTTTTTGCCAGTTGTCTTGCAAGTACCAGTCTCTGTTTTTCTCCACCACTAAGTACAGGTGCAAAGTGACCTGCCTTCTCTTTAAGACCTACAGTATCCAGTATGTCCAGTGCTTCATCCATGTATTCTTCTTTGACCTCTTCTATAACTACATTGGATTCATCACCTATCTTTATTCCATGCAATTTATGGATAACATTTTCCAGTGCCGTTTTTGACCATAATCCAAATGATCTTTGAAGGTGAATCGATGTTTTTTCCCGTAGGTCATTTTTGTATGATGAATAATTTTTAGGAGTTATTTCCATGTCGTCAATTATAATTTTTCCCTCATCGAATTCTTCCACACCTCTTAATATCCTCATCAGTGTTGATTTACCGGAACCACTTATCCCCATGATTCCAAATATCTCATTGTCCTTTATTTCAAATGATACATTATCCAATGCCTTGATTTTATTGTTGTTTTTTAATTTGTATATTTTTGTCAGATTTTCAATTTTTATCATTTTTTAACCTGTCTGTTTCTTATTCTCTAGTATATAATTTATCTGTATATCTAATTATTTTTAATTATTTTTTTAGGGTCGTGGTTATACTTAAAAAATTTTTCTATCTAAAGAATATGGGGGTAGCTAAATTTTTGTAAATTTTTTTATTCGATTAAATAATATATACCTATTTTTACATATATAATAATATTAACTTTACTTTATATTCTGTTAAGATTTTTTTAAATCTATTGTTTAAAAAGTTAAGTTAATAACAAATTATTGAAAATTTATCGGAGAATCAATCAATGAATATGAATGTTAAAAGAATATTCTTATTTACCACGTTAATGATATTGTTATTGGGAATCACGGCCGTATCGGCTGATGATGCAATTGATGATAATGTCGTTAGTGAAGTGTCATCTTCAATCCAAGTTGAAGATGCACCAATAGATGAAGTGTCTATTGCTGATAATAAGAATTTTGAAAACAATAAGAATTTAAAACAAACACCTGAAACTACAGTGGATTATTATGTTTCAGATACGGACGGTAACGATGAAAATGACGGGTCACAGGCAAATCCTTTCAAAACTGTCAGCACCGCTATCTCAAAAACCAATTCTGAAAATATTTATAATATTTACATAGCTGAAGGTACGTATAAAGGAGAAGGAAACGTAAATCTAACAGTTCCTGGAGACAATTACATTAACATAATTGGGGCAGGAGTAAACAAGACGGTATTTGATGGAGAAGCACAGTATATAATTGACACTGAAGCCTATCATTGGTATAGTAGCGATATCTGGTCTTACTATAAAGGTAGTGGAAACTGGGTAATGAACATTACCGAAGGTACCGGACTAATCACGATAAAGGATTTCACAGTACAGAATGCATGGTGTAACGGTACTGCTGGCGGAGATTCCATAACCAAATGTATTGAAGCCACAATTGAGAATTACGGTACACTAAACGCATCAAACATATACTTCCATGATAATCATGCCGGTCTCGGTGCAGGTATAAGAAACAAGGAAACGGGAGTATTGTATGTGGAAAACTGTACCTTCGTAAACCAGACGAAATCCACGGGTACGGGTAACTTCGGTTCAGC
>MUZY01000105.1:0-1184 GCA_003266065.1 Methanosphaera sp. rholeuAM130 | reverse complement strand
ACCATTTATATAAACACAGGTACTGCAGATATGTACAATGAATATGAATCCCAAGGGTTAACTGTGGTTATTGAAAATTGTAACTTTATAGATAACCAGCAATGTGATATCAATGTAGGAAAGGCAAATGTTACGGTAAACAACTGTACATTCAACCACAGTACTGGTATATATATTATAAACGTTACTACTGGATTAACAGTATCCCAGAGTTATACGAATAATCACTTTATCGACATGGCCGATTCAACGTTGTTTACAACAATGACCTCAACAACCAAACCATCATATGCAATATATTCACGTTCAAATCTCAATATTACAATTGAAAACAACACGATTGACGTACCTAATATGAAATATGGGTATGGAATATCTGTTGTAAACAATACCCTTATAAAAAATAATACATTGAACAATGTAATCAGGATAAACGGAACAAACAATACAGTAATTGACAATACAATCGATACTAGAACAGACAGTACCATCAACATATTACTTAAAACTGCAAAGAATATAACAATAGCAAATAATACATTATATGCCGGTGCATCATTAGGTGACAACTCAATTGTAGGAGCACCAACAGGTACAACTATCAGTGGAAACCGTCCAACGGTATCTACAGCCACAGTTACAAATGATAACTATGCAGAATACTTCGACGAGAACGGTTATGCAAGAACCGATGTAATTGAAAACGGTACAATATTAACATTTTCAGGTGAATTTACCGGTAAAGATATGGTATTTGACAACATAAGAACATCACTAAAAGCAGAAGCTACATCAAAACTAATAAATTCAACAATCACAGTACAAAACGGTGCAATTATAAACTTACAAAATTTCAAAATCAACAATACCAATAATGATAAGGGGTATGTCCTGCTGCTTAATTCAACAGGTAACATCATTAAAAATGTAAGCATAACCACCGATACATATGATGCATTACAGGCAGTCAAAATAGAGGACGATTACAATACGATAACCAATTGTACGGTTAACATGACTGCACCAGCAGCTGATGTTATATGGAATGATGACTGGTCAATCGGTAATGTACCAACGGCAGGTATATTTATCAGATCATCATATAACCTGATAAACAATACGAAAGTATGGGTAGATGGAACTCGTGTTGCTGAAGGTGCAAGTAATCCTACCGTTGACGGAAT
>MUZY01000179.1 GCA_003266065.1 Methanosphaera sp. rholeuAM130 | reverse complement strand
TTGGATTGTACTGGAAGTTGTCGTCGAATTCTATTTCTCCACCGACGGTCGGTACACCTATACGGTTTCCGTAGTCGGAGATTCCCTTTACCACATAGTCGAAGATGTATTTTGACCTTTGGTCGCTCATATGTCCGAATCGGAGTGCGTCAAGCAGTACTACCGGCTTTGCACCCATACTTATGATGTCACGTACAATTCCGCCTATACCTGTTCCTGCTCCACCATATGGTTCTACGGCGGATGGATGGTTATGACTTTCCATACCTATAGCCAGTGCATATTCATCCGTTAAATCGACGATTCCCGCATCATCCCCAGGTCCTAGTATTACGTCAGGTCCGTCTGTCGGAAAATTTTTCAGGATGGGTCTGCTGCTTTTGTAGGAGCAGTGCTCCGAGAACATGACATCCATCATACCCAGTTCAAGTTCATTAGGCTTTCTGCCCAACACTTCCTCTATATATTTCAATTCATCATCAGTTAAAACCATAAACTCATACAACCTTAATAAATTATTTTAAAATATTTATTCTTTGATTAATATTTTTAGCTGTTCATCCTCTATTTTCCATTCCTTGACGTATGCATCACTTGGCGTGATTTCATTAAACGTCAATTTGTTTGCACGTACCTCATTTGATATGTAGTCAATGTGTGATTCCACTGCCTGCTTAAATTCGTCACTGCATTCGACTTCCACACAGATATTTGCTTCCACGTTCAAGTCCATGTCCTTACGCATATCCTGTATACGTCTTATCAGTTCCCGTGACATTGCCTCAGAGTAGATTTCCGGAGTTACTTCAGTGTCTACGTATACGCTTCCAGCTTCGAAGTCACAGCTTACAAGATTTTCAGGTACTTCCTTCTCAAACAGGATTTCCTCTTGTGTAAGGGTAATGTCCTTATCGTCAAAGCTTATCGTGTATGTGCCGTTTGCCTGAACCTCATCCTGAATCAGTGCTGCGTCGACGTCATCCCTTTCGAAGTATGCCTTGACTCGTCCCAAATCTCCCCTAAGTTTTGGTCCAAGTATTGACATGTTAGGCTTTGCGATTATGATTGCATTTTCCAGTTCATGTTCTATCGTGACCTTTTTCGTATTTGCCTGTTCAAGCAGTACATCCTCCAATGACCCGATTGCAGTTTTTATGCTGTCGTCTTCGGTTACCACAGTTATATTCTGTACCGGCCATCTTAGCTTGAACCTTGCCACGTCCCTTGCATGGGCACTGGCCTCGAGGATGTCACGTATGTAATTCATGTTTTCTTCCAGTTTGACGTCTATTTCATCCTCATTGTACGTCCAGTCGAGCATGTGTACACTTTCTGGTTCATCGACTTCAGTGCCTCGGACAAGGTTCTGATAGATTTCCTCCGTCACGTGCGGTGCTATTGGTGCAAGTACTCTGATAAGATCCTTTAAGGTGTAGTATAATGTGTAGTATGCTGCTAACTTGTCCGGGTCATCACTTTCTACCCATGTTCTTCCCCTGATGAGTCTTACATACCAGCGGCTTAGGTCTTCAAGTATGAATTCCGTGATCTTTTCTGTTGCACGGTTGAAAGTCAACGCTTCGATGTCATCTGTTACCTCCTTGATGAGGGTATTTATACGTGAACGTATCCATAAGTCCTCTTTCCTGAATTTCATGTCTTGCTTGTTGTATAGTGTTGGGTTGAAGTTATCCAGGCTCATGTATGTCGTTGAGAAGTAGTACACGTTCCATAGTATGTTGAATAGTTTTGATGAATTCTGAACTTCATCCCAGTTGAACTTAAGGTCGTCCCATGGCTTGTTGGCATCGAGAAGGTAGTATCTGAGGGTGTCCGCCGAGTATTTTTCTATTACTTCCTCTGGACTTACCACATTTCCAAGGGATTTGCTCATCTTCTGGCTGTTCTGGTCCAAGGTGAATCCGTGCATCAGTACCTTCTTGTATGGTGCTATTCCAAATGCTGCCACTCCAAGTCCCAGCTGGGAGTAGAACCATCCACGTGTTTGGTCATGTCCCTCTGTAATAAAGTCATATGGGAACCATTCGTCGAAGTGTTCGGTTGGATTTTCCGGGTAGTGAAGTGCAGCCCATCCTGCCACTCCGGAGTCTATCCATACGTCCAGTACGTCGGGTACCCTATGCATTATGTGGCCGCATTCACATGGGATTGTGATGTTGTCCACGTGTGGTCTGTGTACGAAGTCTCCCTCCAATTCCTGATTTCCTGAGAGATCCTTTAGTTCCTGTTTTGAGCCTACCACTACCTTGTTGTCACATTCCGTGCATGTCCAGATTGGAAGTGGTATTCCCCAGTATCTTTGCCTGGATATTGTCCAGTCACGTGCATTTTCCACCCAGTTTTTGAATCTGCTTTCACCGGCCCATGACGGTACCCATTCAACCGCGTCGACCTGTTCGAGCATTTGATCTTTTATTTCTGTTACTTTTATAAACCATTGTTTTGTGGCGATGTACATAATCGGCGTCTTGCATCTCCAGCATAAACCTACACGGTGGTCTATTGTTGATTCATGCAATAGTGCATGGTTATGGTATAAATCATGTGTTATTTCATCGTTGCAAGCCTTTATGTAATTTCCAACGTATTTTCCGGCTTCTGGTGTAAAGCATCCGTCCTCTCCGACTGGACAGAATAATGTTATGCCGTTTTTCATACCAACTTCATAATCCTCCGGACCGTGACCGGGAGCGGTATGCACACATCCTGTACCGTCCTCTAGGGTTACGTGTTCACCGAGTATCAATCTGTGGTTGAATTCTTTTTGTTGTGGTACTTCCTCCTCCAATGGGTGGATATATTCCATGCCGTCGAGTGATTCTCCCCTGACAGTTTTGACTATTTCATACTCGTCATCGTTAAATATTGACGTGACTAATCCTTCTGCCATAAGAAGCACTTCATCATTATTGCTTTCCGGATTATGTACTTTTATATATGCATAGTCAAAGTCCGGATGTACGCTTACGGCCATGTTGGCCGGAATGGTCCATGGAGTTGTTGTCCAAATCAGCACATAGCTTGTCAGGTTGTCGAATTCCTGATTCCTGAGTTTGAATTTTACGTAGATGGACGGGTCGGTTATTTCATCATATTCGATTTCGGCATTTGCAAGTGCGGTCTGACAGTGAGGACACCACGTGATTACACGCTTATCATGTTCCAAAAGTCCGTTTTCATCTGCCTTTTTGAGCGTCCACCAACAGGATTCCATGTACTGGTTGTCGAAGGTTACGTATGGATCGTCCCAGTCCATCCATATACCCATTGACTTGAACTGTTCGGTCATGTCCTCCTTGTTTTTGATTGCGAATTCCTTACACTTATCGACGAAGTTGTCTATGCCGTACTTTTGTTCGATTTCCTGTTTGCTTTGGATTTCAAGCAACTGTTCTACCTTATGTTCTATTGGAAGTCCATGGGTATCCCATCCAGCCTGACGTCTTAGATTGAATCCGTTCATGCTTTTATATCTTAAAAATGAATCCTTGATTGTCTTGTTCCATGCGGTTCCCAGATGTATCCTACCGCTACAATATGGCGGGCCATCCAAAAATGAATATCTAGGATTGTTTTCTCTTAGTTTACTCGTCTTGTTATATATATCATTATCGTTCCAAAAATCTTGGATTTTCTTTTCTAACTTCTTATCATATCCCTGTTCTACCTCTTCTATTGGCATACAGTATCTCCTTTTAAATTATTTATATGGGAAAGTTAATCTAGATGAGTTTATGGTTTTAATGATTGACTAATTCCCTTTTATTATAAGTTACATAAAAATTCGATTAGGTAACATTATACTGATTTATATATTTGTAGTTACTTACAATAATAAGTAACTATTTAACGGTGGTGTCAAGATGTGTGGGTATTTTCACATCATTTTAGTAAATCGCATTTCTCTCATCCCATCGCTTTAATTTTAAGTTAAATCTTGATAAAAATCCTTTTAAACTTTTATAATATTTCTTCACATGCTTTGGAGCAAGATCTTCAAAAAATTCTTTCAATAATATTACTTGTGCTTTCGATTTTTGTATTTTCAAGGAAATATGTTAAGTTTTTGTAATATGGTGCTAATTTTTCATTAATTATGTATTGAATAACTTCTGGAAACTCATTTATTTTCTTTTTAAGATTTTTCACGATTTTTTNNTACTTCTGTTTGAGTTTCTACTTCATATATTGTGGCACTTCGAAATGTGGTTGAATGTTTTTTGATTTTTTCGGGTGGGTTTGGTTGTAATCTTTATTTTTTATTCAATTAAATAACAATTGTTATATTAAGTTTTTATGGAAGGGAGTTGTCTTTTTTTGTGCTTGAAAAAGGTTAATTGTTGGGGTGGTTAATTTTTTTTATGAGTTTATTCTTTAGTATTTGGTGTTTTTGTTGATGTTTGTGTTTTGTTTTAGGACTATTCTGTGTGTCCATCGTATTTGTTCTTCTTTGATTCTTTTTATTAGTCCTTTGATTGTTCGATATATTCTTTTATGTTTTCTGGGTAGTGTGGTTCGGTAGTAGTTTTCTACGATATTGTTTGTTGATGGTATCTTTTTGTTTCCTATGTGGTTTATTAGTTTGTCTAGGTTTTTGTTCATTTTTTCTAGGAAGCTTTTTATTATGGGTTCTAGGTGGTTTCGTTGGTTGTATATTGTTTTGAATCTTCTTGTGGCTTGTTTTTGTGTTTTTGATTTGAATATTTTTTGTATTCGTGTTTTGTCTTTTTTGATGTTTAGTTCTTTTTGTATTTCTTTGTTTTCTTTTCGTAGGTCTTTGTTTTTTTGTTCTAGTTTTTTGATTTTGTTTCTGTTTTTGATTCTTTGGGTGTCTGTTTTGGGTATTCTTCCTTTGATGGGTGGGTATTTGTTTTTTCTTTTGTTTATTTCTTCTGTGTTTTCTTCGATTTTGTTTTTGTTTGTTTGTATTTTTCGGTTTAGTTTGTTTGTGTGTTTTTGTAGTGGTGTCATTAGGTTTTGCATTTGGTGGAAGAAGCATCTGTGGTGTACTGCTTTTAGTGCTTTGATTATGTTGTTGTATGTGTTTCTGCCATCTGTGGTTATGCTTTTTAGTTTTTTGTTTTTGAGGTTGGATTCTAAGAAGTTTTTTATGGTTGTTTCGTTGAATTCTTTTTCTGTTACTAGTGTATCTGCTATTATTAGTTTGGTGTGGACGTCTATGAGGGTCATTCGTAGATATAATTCTTTGTTTACAAATACGTATTGTTCATCATAGGAGTAGTGTCCAGAGGGTTTTATTCCTTGTTTTTTTTATCTCTTCTTGTTGTTTTTTTATTAAATCATCCTGATATTTCCAGAATGATTCTATTTCAGCGTAATATATTGTTGTGGTGAAATATTTATTTTATAGTCTTCACACTTAAAGCTGTGGTGGTGTTACTTACAATTGCAGGGGTATCTCCATTTCCCCTAGTATTGCCCTGGTTATGGCGGGTTGAATCTGTGGGTTTATCCTCTTCGAATAATTCTTCTTTATCCTCGTCAATTGTCGTATCGTTTAATTCTATTATCTCGGAATTTTCATATCCATCCTCGAAATTATTATCGGGAATAATTTCATCATCATATAAATCTTCATCAACATCCTGTTTTATATTACTATCGTAACTTGCACTTGTTGTAGTGTCTATGTTGGAGTCACTTGATTTGCTGACATCCGTGGCACATACTACACTAATACAAGAGAGAATAATAAACAAAAACAAGATTATCTTCTTATAATTAATAAATATTAGCCTCCTATTTTTTCTTTTATTGATTAATTACTTATTAAAATAGTTATTTTGTTGATTGTATAAATCAATTTAATTTTCTTCATATCAAAATCGATTAACAACATCAAAAGTTATGTCTTAGGTTATTAATAAATATTACTGATAAAATCGACTCTTTAAAAGATTGTGGGTGGGGATTATTTTAGTCTGGAGTAAGATATAAGAATGTCTTCTGAATCAGTTGAAAAATATAAATGTTTGATAAAATTACTTGTTATGTGTGGTGGATTATAATGAATTGGAAATTTTTATAATGTTCTTCACATGCAACATAATAATATTATAATCATCAACTATATTTGTCTATTTTCTGTTAACCATTCGTTAACTATATCTTTTATCATGTTATGATTTTGTCTTAAGTATTTTATTCTCATTCTCCTATTTTCTTCCATATTCGTTTCACCTCTAATAATATCTGTCAATAACGGTATAAATATTACTAATTAATACTGTAAATGATTCGTTATATCTCTATTAAGTCTGACTTACAATCTCATCAAAAATAAAAATCAATAGGAAAAAACAAGAGGATTAACGCATAAGAAACCATTACTGGCATTAATAATCAAGCATTTAAAAAAAATCAGAAAGGATGGAGATACATGAACGTATCCCCATCCATGAAAAATGAAAAAATCAAGTGTTATTCTATTATATATTCTAATAACTACTTCATGCCCTGATAACATCAATTGTCTGTGTAGCTTCAAGTTTATCATAGCCAGGAGCAGTGAAGACTGCTTTTAAGGTGTATGTGGTAGCCTTAAGATCTCCGATGTTATAACCAGCTAGGGTTGCTACTCCATCTACTACTTTTGCATAGATTACTTTACCATTATTGTCTTTAAGTGTTTTGCCGTTTAATTTGAAGACTACCTTACCCGTGGTTATCGGTGTGGTTCCTGCTTGTACTCTGGCTGTGATTGTTATATTCGTGTTTGCCTGTATGCTTTCTGGTAGTTCGTCTATTGTTAGTGTTGCTTCTTGTTTTGATACTGTGATTGTGGTTTCTGCGGTTTCTTTGTCATATTTTGTTGTTCCTGAGTATACTGCTTGTATTGTCATGTTTTTGTCTGCCATTGAATCAGGTATTGTGTACTCTGCGGTTGCTATTCCGTCTGTTACTTTAGCATATACTACTTTGCCGTTGGCGTCTTTCAAGGTTTTACCATTTATTTTGAATACTATTTTTCCGCCGGTTATGTTGTTTTCTAGTTGGTCTGTTACTCTGGCTGTTAGTGTTATTGTTTGGCCGGCTGTTGCTGTTATGTTGTCTATGTTTATTATTGTTTCTGGTTTTGTAGTTGTGAGTGTGAACGTGGATTGATTATCTTCATAATATTTACTTTCCTTGAATTGTGCTGTTATTGTTCCATTGTAGATTGTATTCATGTTTAATGTAATGGTGTTTTCTTGTGTTAGATTGATTGTTTTTAATAATTTTCCATTTTTGTCTGTGAGGGTGATTATTCCATTTGAAATATTTTGTCCTGCTTTGTTAGTTAATGATAATTCTAGTGGTGTATCTGTTCCCAATTGTGTTGTAACATCATTGATTTGGAAGTTTGTTGTTCCTTTGTTAATTGTAGTATTATATGTGCTTGAATAGTCATTGTATAATGGAGAACCAGAATATACTAGTGTTAGGGTTGGTTTATCGTACCATGATTCAAGAACTGTAACATTTACTTTTGCAGTGGAATTAATTACATTTGTAGTATATCTATTTGATCTGAATATAACTGTTAAGTTTCCCTCGTTTACTATTTTATTATTGTTTGAGACTACCTGTGCTTCCAGTGTAATATTTTCTCCTACGTTCATGGTGTTTGTCAGTACAATAAATGTTAAATTGGATTTGATTGATTTCACTGTTATGGTGGTCGTGTTATCCAGGTAGTTTTCCTCACCATAATACCATACCTTTAATGTAGAATTTCCTACATTATCGGAAGTTACATTAACTATAATGTTGTTGTCTGTTAAATCTATTTTATCTTGGTATATTCCATCAAGGTATACTTCAATATACCCTTCAGTGATTAAATTATTGTCTGAATCTGTTACATTAATAGTGACTGGTGTTTTTTCACCATTTACTAATGTAGTAATATCTTCGACATTTATTGTAACTGGTGACTTAGGATTATTTAATCCTATTATAACATTGTTGATATTGTCTATTATCAATGAATTGAAGATGTTGTTGTTATTTTCATAGTTTATGTCTGTTGTGTTTATTATGAATGATTCATCAAAGACCATGTTTGTTATGTTACTTCCTTCTGATCCTTCTACAAATGTTATATTACATTTAAGGGCATTTACTCCAAGACCGTTTAAGTTAATTGGTCTATCAATGATTAATTTTGTAATTTCGCCTTGGTTACGGAAATAAATAGTATCTCCTTCTATTACATTAGATAATAGATAACCTGTTGAAATATCAACACAATTATAATTAATTCCTAAAAAAGACATATACATATTGGAGACTATATGATTTAACTCATCATAATATAAAATAGCATGATTAGAGTCATTTAATCTTGTAAAAACAATTGAGTTATCTAAAACAGGTTCATATAATCCAATAGGTTCTTCACCCATCATGGAAAGCATGTCATTATATGGTATGGCTATTGTGGAATTAACTAATGTAGAACTTATTCCTGCGAAAATAGCGTAAGGTAACGAACAATTAATAAAAGTGGAGTTATAGATTGATATCATCTCTGATGGTATAATACTGTCTTTAATTGTTATACTAGGCATATAACCAGAATTTTCATCCATAAATGAAAATCTTGTTGGATTTGTGGAGTTTAATTTAAATATTAGAACATCTTCATCTTTTATGACTGAAGTTATTGTTCTAATAGTTACAACACCAAAATTTTCATCGGTCTCAGTATTTAAAGTTGTATAATCATCAATATTATCATCAGTAATTGTAATTATACGGTTAGTCCTAGAATTATTACTTAAAGTAGCGGAACCATTTACTGATTCATCACCGTAATAGTCCTTAGATGCAAGTTTGTTATTAGTAATTGTGGTATTTTCTCCTGTTGTTGTTATTGTGTAATCTCCCATAGTTGAAATAGTATTATTATTAATGATATTATTATTTCCACTATTATTTATATTTTTCAAACTGTTTCCTTCTACAATACAGTTATCGGCTTCTAAACGTAATGCTTGTATGGTATTATTATATATTTCTGATTTATGTGTTGATTCTTCAGATTTTGATATAATCAATCCACCGATAGTATTATTAATTATTTTAGTGTTATTTATGTATTTTACTTCTATAATACCTGCATTTCCTAATAGCACACTACGTAGATTATTATTTTGTAGTGTTATATTTTCTAAAACACCTTGTCCACCAAATATTGGCGAGATATTTGTTCCATTATAGTCCACTGTATTATTATCGATTAATATGTTTGATCCAGTTAGACAAATGGCAAAACATGTCATTTGAGATGGTGCCAGACTAGCATTTATCACATTATTTCTAATAATGAAATTTGAATGTGATGGGGAATTTTCATCTAATTCTACATTAAACATGTTTAAGTATAATAGATTACCTATGGCACCTTCACCCACTATTGTGTTGTTTTCAAATAGAATATTACTACATCCACTAAACACTGCTGTGCTGTGTTGACCATTATCTTTAGTATAGAAATAACTATTTGTTATAGTGACATTGTCTGATTGTCCACCGATGATAAAATGTCCTGTTCCACTACCGATATTCTTTTCATAATCAATTACTGAAATATTATTTACATTAACATTGGAAACATTAGTAAATTTGATTCGTGTATTATAGAAATATAAATTTGTTATATTACTACCACTAGCACCATGACCAAATGTTAACTGACCGCCGGTAGCTTCACCATAATCACCAGTACTCTGAGTATAAAGGTTGATATATGATTCATTGTTTGATGAGATAAAGTTCAAAGCCTTATTAACGTTTAAAGAAAAACGATCTCCATCGAGTTTACCATTAACATCAATAGTGTCACCATCAGATACAAGGTCATTAAATTCACCATTAGTGACATATGTATCAAAGGTCGTACTGTTTAATCCTATTGTTTTAGGTTCATTATTTGACTT
>MUZY01000013.1:14270-16077 GCA_003266065.1 Methanosphaera sp. rholeuAM130 | reverse complement strand
TGGCAGTCCCCTATATGGCAGCCTCCAACAAATACTCCGTCTGCCCCTTCATGGAAGGCCTTGAAAATCATTTCAGCATTTATTCTACCGGAACACATCACCCTGATAATTCTGATATTTGGCGGATAGGCCATACGGCCGGTTCCTGCATTGTCGGCTCCACCGTAACAACACCAGTTGCAACAAAATCCTACAATTTTTATGTCATCTTCTTTCATAATCAGTCACTCCTGCTTATTCTGCTATTTCCTCTTTTTCTCCACTGAACATCGGTATCTTTCCATCACTGGTACCGGCTATATAACCTGTTGCATCACGGTATTTGAGTTGTATTTTCTGATACATCTTTACCAATGGTATATCCATAGGACATACGTCCTGGCATTGTCCGCAGTTTATACAACTAAATGCCATGTGTGACATTCTTATTCCATGCATTAACAATGGATCTGGTTCTTCAGTATCCGGTTGCTGCAGTTGTTCCTTTTCAAGTGAACATACTTTACAGTTACATATAGGACATACGTCCCGGCATCTGTAACATTTGATACAACGCGTCAGATATGAATGAATTTCATCTGTTGTAGGATATTCCTTTTCAAGCTGTGTTTTCTGTTTCTTTTTAGCCATTTTTATCATTACATTCTCGATTTTTGAACGTATGGCTATTTGTTTTTCGGATGCTTCCTTGCATTCGATGTATCCCTTGTCTATTGCATCTTGAACTATTTGTTCACCACGTTCGGTGTTTACTTCAATGAATGTGTAACCTTTACTGGAACCCCAGTTTCCACAGGCTATGTCTGCTTTTCTAGGGATTTTAAGTTCGCATCTTTGACAGTTTTGTCTTCTTCCGAATCCTTCATCTTCCAAATCGTCTATTTTAACCTCTTTTGTGGTATCGTCATCCAGTTCTATGATGAAATTTCCTTTGCTGATTTCTTCGCTAACCACTCTTGATGGATCAACATCATAAAACAGTTCTATCATTTTTTCAGCAGTTAACGGGTTTACAGTTCCTCCACAGTTTAGTCCTATGACAAATACATTGTCCCTGTCCATGCCTTTTCTTTTTATTATTTCATCAATAGCCATTAGGTCACATGCTTTTGTCGTGACGGCTATCCTTTCATCTTTCAAGTACTGTGCTATGAGATATGATGTCATAATAGGTGCACAGTGGAGTGAACCGGAGGTTTCCAACAGTTCTTCTCTTGTTTTCGAATATGCTGGTATTCCATCATATACGTCATCACCTTTTTTAAGGTTCAATACTCCGTCAACCTTATCCTCTTCCAATAATGATAGGAGTATTGCAGTTACAGCTCCACCATTTTCGGAATTTTTCAATATTTCTTCATCTGTTGCTTTTGCCTGTAAATATTTCATCAGTACAACACACTCCCTATAATTTTTTACTAATTTCATCCAATATTTCTTCCACGGTCAGCAGATTGTTGTTTTCATCCTGTATTGCATCATGGAATTCTTGGGTTAACCCTTCGGAGTTTGTAAATGATCCATCTTTTTCACACCATTGTCTAACAGGTATTTCACAGTTTTTTCCGGTAGGGTTCGGTGTGATTGAGATGATTTCCTGTGCGTCGATTTTGTTGCAATTAGATGGATCTTCGTTTATGAACAATAGCAGTTGTGAGTTGTTTATTGTTTCTTCTATTTCATCCTTTTGTGTTGTTTTGATTTTCTTCAGTATGGAATAGCTGTTCGGGTTCTTAAGTAGTGGCAGGATTTTCAGGTTGTTTTCTTTCACATAGTCTAATATTTTCTGGTAATCTTCACATTCATT
>MUZY01000013.1:0-14211 GCA_003266065.1 Methanosphaera sp. rholeuAM130 | reverse complement strand
ATTGTTTTCTTGTGCACGCATTATCCTTCTAGCTATTAATGAATTTTTACGATAAATGTCTCCTATTGTTATTATTTTGTCTGCTTCTTCTATTTGGGCATAAGTTGGTATTAATTCTTCATCTGTTTGTGTAAAATTGTTTTCATAGGCTACGATATTGTAGTCGTAGTTGTCCTTAAATTCCAATATTTTATTAAGGTCGTTATTGTCTGTCTTTCCTGACGTGACTATCGTTATCTCCTGATTATTATTTTCTTTTAGTTTTTCAATAATTTCCTCTATTTTGGTTGTATAATCATAGTTTTTGCATTTTTCATTTTCACTAATACTGTTTATATTGTCGATGCAATTTTTACAGTTTTTTCCCTCATTTATAGGATGGTTTTTATAGGGGTTGATTCCCATCAGCTGTCCATCCTTGCTTATTATATTTATACCACATCCAATGCCACATTCCGGACATATGGAATGATTTAATGTTAACATTTTTTTTCACCTATTAAATATGCTTGTTTTGGGGGGAATTAATTATTTATAAGCCAATTAGTTCAAATTTTATTTTGCAGAGGTTCATTACTCTTTTTGCAACTATCAATGTTATTGCAAATTGTTTAATGGATTAATTTATGTTTAAAAATTTTTTTTAATTAACTTATTTTTGAGTTCATCTGTTGTTTACAATTATGTATAATGACATATATAAATATTATGATTAATCATTACAAATATTAATAAAGTATAAATAAGTATTAATAATTGTTGTTTGAAGAAATTGCTCAGAAGAATCATGATTGAAAAATCGTAAAAGGAGGTGGTAGTTACAAAGTTATTGATTTACAGCAAATTTAGCAGTAAATTAATTATATAAATAATATAAAAAAATTATAAAGTTAATCATTTAAATTAACTTAATACGGGAGACCTTTATTGTATTTGTCAATCATACTCATGGTTTTTATTAATGAATAAATCCAGATAACAAATGCAATCAAGAACGGGAATAATAATACGAATCCTGATAGCCATATTATATGATAAATTACGAAAATGATTGCTCCCTCTTTCCATTTATTCACATAACCGTAACCCAGTCCGGGGATAAAGAAATTCAACAGAAATCCTACAAGTTTACTTTTTTGATTTGCCGGTCGGTTCGTTTGGTTAACAAATCCCTGATTGTCGTATGGTTTTTTTATTTGAGTATCCTGTTGAACCGGAATGTTGGATTGTTGATTGTTTTGAACTGGTATGCTTTCCTGTTGAATGGGTACATTATTTTCTTGATTGAACTGATTGTATTCTGGAGCTTTGTACTCATTGCTATCGGATTGCATATTTGCATTTTCATAATTCATATCCTTTTGGGGATTATTGAATTTTATTTCTTCATTGTCGATATTTTCTTGCTTGTTAAAACTCTGTGTTTCTACATTGCTTAAGGGTTGACCACAAGCGATACAAAATTTACCCTCTTGTGAATCAAAGCCACATTTTGGACATATTACCATTTACTTCACCTTATTGTGCATATTATCTTTTGTTTTCATAGAATTATTTTTAATAATCATCTTCGTCTATTTTTTTCCTGTTTAGAATATTTTTTCTTTTTAATATTTCTATTTTTTTCTCCAACAATAATATTGACGTAGGTATATATATACTTATCTAATTGGTAATATTTAACAGAATGGCATCTATCGGTGGTGGAATAGTACTCTGAATGTTGGTAATTGTCTCTTATTGTGCATAACTCAATTAAGCCATGGAAAAGGATGTTTCAATGTTCCTGTTAACTTATCCAATTCGGGATGGATTTTGTTGTAATAGTTATAACTTATAAATATCTAATAATACAAAGCTTTATATAATTAAGATGAATTAATTATTTTTTCATTTATACATAAATTCTTTTTGGAGGTTCTACTTATGAGTAAGGATAGTAGAAGTAATTTAAATCCATTCACGGGTAAAAAGCACTATGATAATATAAATGACGATGAATTCTTAAAAGAATGCTATAATGCATATTATACAGAGGTTAAAAAATATCANNCTTGTCAATACCGTTCAGGATTATCTTAGGAAGATAAACCGTCTGGATTATGTTCAGGACTACTATGACTGGGAGGTGCATCTTGTAAATAGTGAAATAGTTAATGCATGCTGTTATCCCGGCGGTAAGATACTGGTATACTCCGGCATTTTAAAGTACATGAAAAGCGAGGAAGAGCTGGCATTTGTTCTTTCACATGAAGTATCACATGCTCTTCTTGATCATTCCCGTACCAGTGCCAGCGTACAGAAGACTAAAAATTCTTTATTCTCCTTCTCGCACATTATCGGAATGATACTGGAACTCCTGGGTATCAGGGGAGCAAGCCAGTTGACCCAAGCGGCTGCGGGTATAGCCAATATGGGTTCACAGTACCTTTTGACTCAGCCATGGGGTAGAAGTCACGAATTGGAGGCTGATAAATTGGGCATTATCATATCTTATCTTGCCGGCTATAATGTTGATAATGTACCGGAATTCTGGAAGAATTTTTCAAAAAACAATGTCAACGAGTTTGATTTCTTCTCAAGTCACCCTGCTGACAGTAAAAGAATAGCTGTTTTGAAGGAATCATTGGCCGAAATCAAAAGCAATCCTGATTTCTATTCAAAACCTTTATTGCCTGAAACGCCTACGGCTAAGGCCGAGTATTTGACTCAGCAGTGAAAAAATAGTAAAAAATTATTTTTATAGGAGAAATCTTTTCTCCTAATCGTTTATTTCAAAAACAGTTAATAGCAATGGAATTTCTTGGTTGTTATTTACTGCAATGTTACATACGTATGTATCATATACGACGTATGCCCACCAGATAAGGCCGATTGGAAACATTGCCATTGTCAAAACGATTGCGATAAGCAGTTCAATCAGTCCTCTTTTTCCGAGACCATTATATACGTTACCAACTCCCGAAATGATTGCCGATAGTATCAATGCTATAACTAAACTTTTTTCTTCTTGCATTTATTTACCTCTATTTTTTTTGCATTTATTATATTTCATGATGTAGTATTAATACATTTCTATTTTTTGTCTTTATTCTTGTTGGCATGTCATTGCATTTTCAATGGGATATTTTGAAATATTCTGCCTTTGGAAATTATATGGGGATAAAAGGGTTGTCTGGTGAATTGTCACTCTTCCAGGATTATATCTTTGTATTGGGGGAATTCATCGATGAAATCGAATATTTCCTTATCCAGGAACTTTTCATATTTTTCTTTAGCATCTGCCTGTGGGTCTTTGTATTTGTATTGCAGTTCGTTTCTTTTGGCATATGATTTTACCAGTCTCTCTTTAACCTCAGGGTCGAAATTTTTAAATTTGGTGGGTCTGTTATGTTCTTCTCCAATGTATGCCAGTCCTATTGCGTTAAATCTGTAGGGCATTATTGTCCCGGCATTCAATGCAACTTCATACATTTCAAAGTAGTGTTCTGTAATAAAGTCATAGTTCAGTTTGATTTTTGATTCTTTTATGTGTTTATCCACTTCTTTTAAATTGTTGATGTAATCTTCATTCCAATCTTTCATTTGTAATACTTCCTAATACTTAACAATGTTATATTTATAACAATGTTATATTTATATTTTTAGCAAAGTATTATTCACAAAGTCAATTTTCAGCAATTGTTTAAATAATCCTATAAAGAACTCAGAAAACTTTTTTGATATCAAGTATCGGGGTGTTGTTCAACATATCCACACCATTGAACTTAATGATATTCTCTTTGATGTCCTTAATTATTATCTCAGATACTCCTATGGGATTAGGCCGACATGGAGCTCTTGTGGAAAACAAAGCAGTTAACGGTCCATCTCCCCTCAACGGAACGGTCTGTCTGTATCCTTCACATTTGTCCAGATAAAATATCACGAGGTATTTTTCACCTATTTTCATGTCTGCCATGCTTTCAAGATATTCCCTATCGATTAAAAGTTCTCCCTCGATGTTCATTGCATCGAAAGTTTTTTTAGGNNATTTCATCCATAAACTATCACTTCCTGCTGTCTATTTATCATTATATTATTATTGTCTATTATAATTTGATTGTTCAAATATTCCAAGGCAAAATTTATTTATTCATAACTACAAAATATCTAATCAAAACAGCATTATTTAAATCGGGGAGAAGTATCATGATTAACGAATGTTTGATATGCAATTCAAAGGTGGAATATCTGTCTGAAGACGAATCCATGAAGTGTTTTATCTGCAATAAAAAGGAAATGGCTAAAATAAGATGTGTCAATGGACATTATGTCTGTAACGACTGTCATATGGATGGTATAAGCACAATCTATAAAACGCTTTTAAATGAAAGTTCTAAAAATCCAATAAAAATACTGGAAAAGCTAATGAAAGAATCATTCTGTCACATGCACGGACCTGAACATCACATCCTGGTCGGAGCATCACTTTTAACTGCCTATAAAAATGCCGGTGGAGATATTGACCTTGAAGAATCCTTGAAAGAAATGATCAATCGGGGAAAAAAAGTTCCAGGGGGATTTTGCGGATACTATGGTGCATGCGGAGCGGCCATCAGTACTGGAATATTCGTGTCGATAATAACGGATTCAACGCCTCTAGCTACCAAGGCATTCAGTCAATGCAACATGATGACATCGAATGCATTGAAAGAAGTTGCAGCCAACGGAGGACCAAGATGCTGCAAAAGGGATTCTTTCCTCTCAATCAATGCAGCCATAGACTTTGTATCTCTGGAATTCAATATTCAAATGGAAAAAAGTGATGTAAAATGCAGTTATTCAAGTCTGAATAAACAGTGCATTAAGGATAAATGCCCCTTTTACAAGTAATTTTTTAAAAAAAGTTAAATGACAGTATTTATTTTATACTGCCATTATTTTTATTTATACTGTCATTATAGTATGTTATTGTTTAGGTAATGTCGTTTCAAGTTTTTTCTTGCGTATATATTTTATTTCAAATTATTCAATTCACCGGAAACAAATTCCAAAAGCATCTTTCCTTTTTCATCGTCGTACTCGGAACCGTCACTCATTTCATCAATGAATTCTTTTGTAAGATCCATTATCTCTTCATCACTCAATCCGTCATTTTTCATTTCAATTATGCTGTTTATAAGTCCATTTTGCACATCGTCGAATGACCCTACATCCAATGGATCATTGTCAAGTTTAAAACCGCAAACCTCACAGGTCTTATCTAATGGAGTCGTTGGAAAATCACAGTATGGACATTTCATGTAAAACTCGTCACTTTCAAATCCTTCTTCCTCCTTCTCCTGATTAATAAGATCTTCCATAGACAAATATTCCAGTCTTCTAAGCAATGATTCTGATAATATCAATCCATTATCATATTCGTCAATCATCTGTGCCTGAATATCCAAGGCCTTTTGACGTGTTATAAGATCCTCTTCAATCAATCCTTCAAGATAACCCGATAGATTAGGCGGTCTGCCTATTACCTCATCAAAGTCAAAGTTTGCCTTAGGCTTCTGATCTTCCAATTCCATCATAATATCTACATATTTTTCATGATTTGACAATATCGTATCTTTAATGTTTTCAAAGTATTGCTTATTAAGGTTTTCACGAATGCTGCCGGCAGAATAGTATTTGTTGTCGTCATCAAGACATCTGCTGTAATGAATGATATTGTCATTTGTGATGTCATCCAGTATTATACAAGCAGATATGTTCAAGTCATATAAATTGCATGAGTGTATTAAATCCTCGTCCAGTTCCTGGTCTTCAACATTGCATTCCGTTTTCTTTTCATCAACGTCAAGGTTTATTGAGGTTAACACCAAGTTGTTGTCGAGTTTTTTTGCAAAATCATTATCCAGCATTATTTCTATTAACCTATGTGTCGGTTCATAGATGCTTATCGTCGAACCGCTCATCAGCATGTATTCCACTTCACTTATGAAGTACTTATTTCCCCTGTACTCCGGAAGCACATATATCTCATTCAAGGAAAAGTCTCCAACTCCATTTGTAAAGTCATACGTTACAAATCCGACAACCTTGTCCTCATATAACAATTCCTTAAACAGGTTACATTCAGGATGTTCCAGTTTGTATCCTTCATCGGATATGCTCTTTGATATGTAGCCGTATTTGTCCTGCAGTATTTCTTCGGTATTGAGTAATTCGTCATCGTCATGGTAGACTTCTGCTATAAAATTTTCTCTTATAATATAATTATTGTTAGACATATATTATAATATCAATATACTAATATATGAAAATTATTATTTGACTAAAATATTTCATTCGCAAGTATTTTTTAGTAAAATCGCAGTAATTGTATGGTAAGTTAACAGTTTTCTTTAACGGGACGTGTAAAAATGATTAGAATCAATCTGGACAAATACGATAATCCAACGGTCTACATACATGAAAATGAGGAATGTTACATTGACAAAGTAAACAATACCATCAGGATTAAAAATCCGGAAGAGTATGTTCGACAGAAATTCATAGAGTTCCTGCATGAAAAGATGCAAGTGCCCTATTGTGCAATAAAAACCGAAGTGAATGTCGAAAATAGTGATAAAAGAATGGATATCGTGGTATATGCATTAAAAAAGTCTAAAAAAATAATCTTGCTAATAATTGAATGCAAAAGCTTTGATAAGATATTGAATGATGATGTTTACGTTCAGGTTGTGGAATACTGTCAATTGTCGAATCACAACCTTGCACTGGTAACGAACGGAAGATACTTGGATTTGTTTGAAATATGTGAAGATGAATATTTAAGAAGCTTCGATGAAGTACCTACCTATGCCATGCTGTTGGATGAAAAAAATTTAACACACATCAAAAAAGGGGAATATCAACGGCATCCATATGAAAAACTGCATTATATGGCTACTTATAAGGATGTCTATCGAAAGAAAGTCATAGGAAATGACATGCCTACGGAATTGATTTCGCCTATAATTAACCTATACGAGGCACTGATGGACACTTCACACAAATTGCCCAAAGTGGATATCGATGAGCTGCTACTGGAATTGGATGCCGGCATATCCGAACAGACCATTGAGCTATCCGCTCAAGTAACGTCAGAATACAGGACAATCTACTTTAAACGTAATGGACAGCTGGACGTAATATATTTAACCATACAAAAACTTGATAATACCACGCTAACAGTTTCCAGAATTAACAACAGGAGTCTTCATAATTCATTGGAGCTGAATCTTCAACGGCATGCCTCATTGGAAGGTGACTATCTTCATATAACCCATGACGGCACGATCAATGTCGGATTGAACCGGTGTACCAGTAAAAAAAGTCTATTAAATTATGTAAAAAAGCATTCGCAACTGAAATTCGACAAGTCAAGGGTTTTACTTGCAAAACTGGACGTTTCACGTCTATTGTATATGGATAATGGGGATATGGTTGAGTTTATATCCAATATCATAGAATATGCACTTATTCGTGACGAATACAGAAATTACATGAAAAATATTAGAAAAGAGGGGAAAAATGATTTTTCAATACAGTCAACCTTATATGACTATTAATGATTCGGCTATGGGGAAAACCTCATGTAATCCTACTTTTTGAGATTCTTGAGAAATGACTCATTATGGTCTTTAATTATATTTTTAACACTTTCTCTAATTTCCTCATTATTTATTTTTCATGGTATAGAAAAGTAACCTTTTAAAAAGAAAAAAATATAAATAATAATATAAGTTCAAAAGGATAATGGAAGTTGAATAAAATACAGGGTGATTATCTTTGAGTCAAAAATGTCCTAATTGTAATAATGAAATATATGCCGAAGACGTATACTGTCCAAATTGTGGATATGAATTAAATGAAGATTTATCCGCAGGTGACTTTGAATTCAGTAATGATTTTTCATTTACAGCCAATACAGACTTTGCGGATGACTTTAACTATAACGATTCAGATGATGGAACAGGTGATGACTTTTCATATGATGATTCTTTAAATACTGACGACTTCGCTGATGAAAGTAGACCTTCAAGTGATTTTACACAAGATGACTTCTCATATGCAGATGAAAATGCCGATGGGCATAAACAGTCCACTGACGATTCCTCCATTGAATGGATAGATGAATTGGATGAAGATTTCACCACAGATAAGGATACAGATTTAAATAATGACGCGGACTTTGCAGGTGATGATTTTACATTTGATGAAAGAGAATCTTCAAGTACTGACTTATTCGAAACTACCGGTGGAAGTTCCATATCTCATGATTCTGATTTTTCATTTGCCGATGATTTTGAAGAATTTTCAAACGACGAAAATAAAATTGAAATGGTTAAAGATGATTCAATAAATGATGTCTCATCCGATACTGATGACGTTACCTTTGACGACTTTCGTTTTACGACGGATGAATATAATGGAGATGCTTTTGACGAAACTACCGATACTGTGGGTGAATCTTTTGAAAATGCATCTTTTGAGGATAATACAACAACCGATGATTTAATAACTGCGGATAAGAATACAAAAAATAAAACCATCACAAATAACGAATCTAAAGCCGAACTTAATGATGAGTTTGTCGCCGGAGACTTTGACTTTGCATCAGATTTCAGTGATGATTCATCAGATAATGCAGATTATGAGGATACCAGTGCATATCCTGATGAAAAATTCTATGATTATGGCTCATATGATGAACACGATTCCTTTGATGACACCTACACCAAAATAGGCAAATACTCGAATAAGAATATAAATGATGATAATACTTATGAAGACTATAATTATGGGGATTTACCCACAGAAAATGATGAAGAGTACATTTATACAAATTCAACAACAGAAAATGATGAAGAATCCCGATATCAGGACGATTTTGATGTTGATGATTATAACCTGGACAATCACTCCCATGATGAAGAATCAGATAATGAGGAATATCAATCCTTAACCGATATGATAATGGGAAATAAGACGGCATTTTTAATAATAATAATTGTACTGCTCATATTATTTATAATAATGGAACATTTCTAATTATTACTTCTTTTTGACTTGTTTTAAATAAAAAAACAAATCTTAAATATTTTTACCAACAAAAATATATGTATATAATTTATTGGGATAACTATGGCTAAAAAAGATATTAGTGTTGTAACTACTGAAATAAACAAGTACAGAACAAACTTATTGGATTTAAGCAGGAGAAATAAGTTTTTAAACTTCACGGCCTCAAAAAGCAAAAGTATAGAAATAATAAATGAAAACATGCTTAACTTATTTGACAATCTTGTTTTAAAGGAAGAGTCAATGAAATTCCTGTCATTCGATGAAGAGGAAGCTTCCGTTTACATTACACCTCAAAACATGTGGGATGATGAATCAGACGAATCCGAACCAAAGAATCACATCCAGACAAATGATGATAAAAACACTTTAAACAGAAAATTGCTCAAACTATACAGGGACAACAAGTCCACCATAGAGGAAAAAGGGTTTAACAGTCTGTTTCTGGCACTGGGATTTCTTGAATGGAAGGACGCATCCTATCAGAACAGATTATCCAAAGCCCCATTAATACTTATTCCGGTAAAACTGTCCAAGTACTACGACACATTCAAAGTATCCTGGAACTATGAGGAAGTAAGATACAACACAACCCTGAAGCATGTCCTGAAAGATATAAATGTCATATTGCCCGATTACGATTCACTCAACTCAAAAGCTGAAATGAAGGAGTATCTGAAAGATATAGAAGAGGCGATAAAAAACAAGAGCGGATGGTCCGTAAATTCTGAGGTATATCTGTCCATATTCAGCTTTAAGAAACTGGCAATGTATGAAGATCTTGACTTGTCCAGATGGAACAATATTAATGAAAACAACATCAATAAGCTCTACTTCAATAAAAAAACGGAGGAGGACATTCAGGCAATAACGGATTATGATGATACTGCCAAAGCGATGGACATCTACAATGTACTGGATGCTGATTCAAGCCAGCAGGAAGTAATACAGAACATAAAAAACGGTGCAAATCTGGTGGTGGAAGGACCTCCAGGAACTGGAAAAAGTCAGACTATAGTTAACATTATAGCACAGCTGATGGCAATGAACAAGTCGGTACTCTTTGTCAGTGAGAAAAAGGTTGCACTTGATGTTGTTAAAAGCAGGCTTGATAAGGTAGGACTGGGAGATTTCTGTCTGGAACTGCATGGTGAAAACTACAACAAGAAAGCCTTTACACAGGATTTGGCAAAAACGCTGTCCCTACATTCCGTAGATGAGGACTACTCCCGAACATACACCCATCTGGATAATATCAAAAGGGATCTCGATGACTATGCGGATATAATCTATCAGGAATTCGGACAGTCAAACAGGACAACATACCAGCTGATAGGAATGTACGACAAATACTCCAAAAGACTGGAAAACACAAACCTCGTTAACGTACATATAAATAATGTGGAAAACATTACTCCCGAGGAATATGACAATATAATGGATAATTTGGCGGCACTATCCCAACAATATGACATGGTTAAGCCGTTATCGGACAACTTCTGGAGAAAGACCGACACGTCAAACCTGAACATTACGGAACTGACAAGCATAGAGCTGTTGGTTGATGAAAGTACGGCCGACATCGATGAATTGAAACGGCAAATTCAGCAAATCACTGAATTGATAGGGCTTAAAAACTATCAGAACCTCACGATTGAGGAACTGTTGGAGAAATTATACCTGATTACCAACAACCTTCAAAACTATGAATACAAGGACAAGATGAATGAAATTATCCGTGACGTCACCGACTACAACAGTATAGCATCAAAACACACGAAAAACTATAATCTCAAATCACTTAAGGCCGTTAAAGGCAGCTTCATGAAAGTAAATAAGCAAATGGCCGACACTAAGTTTAAGAACAGTTATCTGTTTTCCAAATCATTGGATGATAATATTCACGTCTTGAAGGCAATACATGAATCGATAGAAAACTCTCCAATCAGAAATCTCATTAATGATGTGCATCTGGAAGAGAAGATTTTACTGTTTGAAAAATACAAGAACAATTCATTGATGAGGCTTGTAAACAGGGAATTCGAAAGCCTGAGAAATCAACTGAGGGGCTATTATAACTACATGGCCGATGATGAACAGATTTACAGTGACCTAATCAAATTATCACAGGACAGAAAGGAATATAACAATATACGCTATGAGGTAAATTCCTATTGTACACAGCCGATGAACTATGGACAGCTCTTGAAGGAATATGAACAGCTCAACAAATACAAAAAACAGTTGCAACAGTTGAAACAGAAGATGGGATATAAGCAAATATCAAACAAACAATTCCTGCTTGAATTAAACAATCTGATTAAAAAAGAAGAGCTTAAACAAAAAATAACAAAAGAGGACAAGTCCGCCAGGAAGATATTCGGCAAATCATGGAATTCATATAAATCAAATCCCGATGACTTGAACAAATCGTTAAATCAATTTGACACATTCAAAACATCAATAAATGATGGATATTTCACTGACACGACATTGAACTTCGTAAAAGATGCAAACTTCGAATACTATGAACAGTTAATGGCAGAACTTGTAAAACAAACAGATAAACTGGAAAAGGCATTCAACAAAATCAACACTAAACTAAACAGTTCAGACAGCAAGGAATTCAAAAAGATACGGATATCCGATTACGACAAACAAAAAGAACAGATAAAATCATTAACCTCAAACTTTGACACCATAAACGACTACAGATTATTCGACGGATACTCCAAGGATTATGCAAACGAATACACTCAGGACATAATAAGTAAGATTCGTGAAGATAAAATCGAATCTGAATATATAACAGACATGTTTGCATATAACTATGCTAATGAGGCATTGAAGAAGATTTTCGTAAGCGATTCATTAAACAAGTTCAACCACAGCATTCATAACAAGAAGATTGATGACTTCAGGAAGTTCGATAAGAAAACCATAGAACTAAACAGAAAACGTATACGTAACATGGTTATCAAACAGATACCGGACATACATTCAAGTCTGGAGAGATATTCCAGTCTGGGACTGTTGAATAAGGAAATATCCAAAAAGTCCAGACACCTTCCCATCAGAAAGACACTGGCAGAAACGCTTGATATCATAACAAAGATAAAGCCATGCTTCATGATGAGTCCGATGAGTATAGCACAGTACTTGGATCCTGAATGCTATGAATCCTTCTTTGACTATGTAATTTTTGACGAAGCCAGTCAGGTAAAGATAGAGGATGCGATGGGTGCATTGCTTCGGGGTAAAAACTATGTAATCATGGGGGATACCAAGCAGCTTCCTCCGACGACATTCTTTGACTCATCGCTGGAAATTGACGAGGACGATGAAATATACAGTGCAGTGGGACTTGAAAGCATACTGGAGCATGCAAAGATAACCTTCAATACCAAGATGCTTAAATGGCACTACCGTAGCCGTCATGACTCATTGATAGCAGTTTCAAACAACGAATTCTACAATAATGAACTGTATGTGTTCCCGTCATCACAGAAGATATCCGATGATTTGGGATTGAAACTGGAATACAATAATGAAACGGTATATGAAAAGGGAACTGCAAGAAACATCAAGGAAGCCGAGCAAATAATCGACTACCTGTTCATGCTGCTGGATAAGTACGGATTGGAAAAATCCATAGGCATAGCAACCTTCAGCAAAAAGCAGAGAAACACAGTTGAAGACATACTTGACGATAGGATGGGAGACAATGCCGATTATGAGGCATACTTTGACGATACAAACAAGTTCTTCATCAAAAACATTGAAAACATACAGGGTGATGAACGGGACATAATCCTCATAAGTACCGGTTATGGATTTGATGAAAAGGGTCATATAAGCATGAACTTCGGACCGTTGAATAAGGATGGTGGAGAAAGAAGATTGAATGTGCTTATAACAAGGGCTAAAGAGCAGTGCGTCGTATTCTCAAATTTCAAGTCATCCGACTTAAAGGTGGATAAGACAAACAAAGGACTGCAGGCGTTCAAGACATTCCTATACTATGCAGACAAGGGCAAGTTCCCTGCGGGAGTACAGGTAGCCACTTCCAAGGATTCGGACTTTGAAAATGAGGTATATGATATACTGGTAAATGAGGGTTATACCGTTGAACGAAAGGTTGGAACAGCCAGTTATAGGATAGACCTGGCGGTTGTAAAACCCGATAATCCGGATGAATATGTTCTTGCAATAGAATGTGACGGATCGTCATATCATTCATCCAATTCAACCCGTGATCGTGACAGGCTTCATCAGGAGATTCTTGAGAACCTTGGATGGAACTTCTATAGGGTATGGAGTACTGACTGGTATCATAACCATGAAGATGCAAAGAAAAGACTCTTGAAGAAGGTAAAAAAGGTAAGTAAATAATTACATTTAATCCAATAATCCCCTTTTTTTTTAATTTGATTGATGGTTATTCGTGATTGCTAAAATTAGTGGATAGTAAATCTTATTGAATGATAAGTCTTCTGATATGAATGTAAACTCCTCATTAATATTTCATCATGTTTTCTTATAATACTTCCTTTTATCGGGTCAAAGGGTTGTAATATCCTTGTTTTTTCAACAATTCCTCTTTCATATATCGGAATATGAAATGTTAAATATGATTACTTTCAATACTTATTAATCAGAAACAGAAGTGATAATTATGGATAAGCTTGAAATTAAAAGGATAACTATAGATGATTTTCCGGATTATATGGAAGATATCGTTCAATATGACTCCCGGTATTTGGATTATCAGGAAATATATCAGACAAACCACCATTACAAAATCCTCTTGAACACCAAAATAAGCAGGATATACATATATAATTATGAATATGAAGAATTTGAAGGATTGGCGGTGGATGAAATAAACTATATCATCGAGTACTTTGATATAAAGGATGCACATCTGTTCAATTACTATTATACTCCAGAAAAGTCACTATTGGCAATAGGCAGAATCCAGGATGGGGAATGCATATACTGATTTTTCTATTAAATCTTCTTGGAATAATCTGATACCGAAATTCTTAGAAATAGTAAGTTGATGGATATGATTACATTTAAAAGATAACCGAGACTTGGCCAAAAGTATTT
>MUZY01000217.1:709-2058 GCA_003266065.1 Methanosphaera sp. rholeuAM130 | reverse complement strand
GATTTAATTCCTTTTTCTCTTCAAACGGATATTTCTTAACGAGACTGCCTGTTGCTATGTTACGACAGATGACTTCCAACGGTATCATATCCAGTGACATGGTCAACATTTCATCCGGAGCCAAGAGTTCAATATACTGTGTTTTGACGCCTTCGGCTTCAAGCACTTCAAATAACTTCGTAGAAATTATTGCATTGTAAACACCTTTTTTTGACAGGGTATCCTTTTTGCCACCGTCCAAAGCGGTAATATCATCTCTGAACTTAATAATATATTCATCATCATTGTCCGTTTTATAAACATCCTTTGCTTTACCTGTATATAGTAATTCTTTAGCATTTTGACTCATAATAAATTCCACAAAATAATTTATTGAAAATCCAGTAAATATCATATAGATTTCTTTTACTAATTATATATTACTATTTGTAAATAATAACTATTATAATATATGAAATAGATATCTAATAGTATAAATAAAATCCAATATTATGATTGATAAAAGCAAGTTGAATATATATTATTTTATCAGGAGAATATAGAATGTGTGGAATTGTAGGATGTGTACTGGATAAAAAGGCAGCACCAACAATAATTGAATCAATTAAAAAACTGGAATACAGAGGATATGATTCAGTTGGAATAGCAACCGTAACAGATAAGATTAACCTGAAAAAAGGTAGCGGAAAAATCAAGGATGTAAATAACGAAATACATCTAACCGAAGTAGAAGGAAATACAGGAATTGCCCATGTAAGATGGGCAACTCATGGGATACCAAGCAGAGAAAATGCACACCCCCACTGCGACTGTGACGACAATATAAGTGTGGTACACAATGGTATAATAGAAAACTACCAGGAATTAAAAGAGGAACTGCTTGAAGAAGGACATGTATTCAAATCAGATACCGATACGGAAGTAATACCACATTTAATCGAAAAATATATGAAAGAAGGACAGGAATTTTTGAATGCCGTTCAGTCAACAGTCAAACGATTAAAAGGTTCATACGCTCTGGCAATAATATCAAAGGACGAACCGGGTAAAATAATCGGTGCCAGAAACGAAAGTCCATTGATAGTGGGACTGGCAGATCACGGTAACTTCCTCGCTTCCGACGTACCTGCAATTCTTAAAGAAACCAACAAGGTTATTTATCTTGATAATGAGGAAATAATAGTCGTAACGCAGGACAACGTTGACATAATGGACTTGGAATTAAACAAAAAGGAGAAAAAGGTAGACATTATCACATGGAGTCCTGAAATGGCTGAAAAAGGTGGATATGATCATTTCATGCTAAAGGAAATCCATGAAGAGCCACAGGTGATAAAAGACACATTATC
>MUZY01000217.1:0-656 GCA_003266065.1 Methanosphaera sp. rholeuAM130 | reverse complement strand
GAATACCTGATAGAAACAGAACTGGCCATACCAACAGAAGTAATACTTGCATCGGAATTCGAATTCTTTAAAAACACCTTAGATGACCACACATTAGTAATATTCATAACGCAATCCGGTGAAACGGCCGATACATTAAAGGCACTTAAAATTGCAAAAGAAAAATCCGAAACGCTTGCAATAGTAAATGTAGTGGGAAGTTCCATTACCCGCGAGGCAGATCACGTAATATTTACCAGAGCAGGACCTGAAATCGGTGTAGCGGCAACAAAGACTTATCTAAGCCAACTGATATGCATCTACTTATTGGTAGCACATATGGCTGAAAACAATGAACTCTTGGAAAAACTGGGAAAACTATCCGAACTATCGGAGGAACTGCTTACAAGAGAAAAGCAGATTAAGGAAATATCCAAGAAATACAAATATGCCCGAGACTTCTTCTACATCGGAAGAGGATTCAACTATCCAACGGCACTTGAAGGAGCATTGAAACTCAAAGAAATAACATACATACACGGAGAGGGATATGCCGCAGGTGAATTAAAGCACGGCCCATTGGCATTGATTGAAGACAACATACCGGTAGTGGGACTTCTGCCGCCTGGTCCAAGCTATGCAAAAACCTTCAGCAACCTGCAGGAAATCATATCCAG
>MUZY01000182.1 GCA_003266065.1 Methanosphaera sp. rholeuAM130 | reverse complement strand
CATTTAGTGGAGGATTAGACACCTCGGTATGTGTAAAATTATTAGAAGAAAAATACAACATGGAAGTAATCACAGCATGTGTAGATGTAGGTCAGCCAGAAGATGAAATAGAAAGACCACAAAAAGCTGCAGAAAAAATCGGTTCAGCAAAACACTACACAATAGATGCAAAAGAGGAATTTGCAAAAGATTATGCATTCAGATGTATAAAAACAAACGCATTATATGAAGGATACCCATTAAGTACAGCATTTGCAAGACCACTTATTGCAAAAAAAATTGTTGAAATAGCTAAAAAAGAAAATGCTACAACAATTGCACACGGCTGTACCGGAAAAGGTAATGACCAATTCAGATTTGAAGCTACTATAAGATCAGAGTCAGATATAGACATCGTAGCACCTGTAAGAGACTATAACCTTACAAGAACGGAAGAACAGGAATATGCAAAAGAACATGGAATACCATTACCATCAGAAAAAATATACAGTATAGATGAAAACCTATGGGGCAGATCAATAGAAGGCGGCCTACTAGAAGACCCTGCAACAGCCGCTCCTGAAGATATCTATGCATGGACCAAATCAACAATCGATGCACCTGATGAACCTCAAATAGTTAAGATAACATTCAAAAACGGTGAACCAGTAGCTATTGATGATGAAGAACTTGATCCTGTAAGTCTTATTAGAAAAGCAAATGCCATAGCAGGTGAACATGGTATAGGTAGAATAGACATGATTGAAGACAGAATCATAGGCTTGAAATCAAGAGAAAACTATGAAACTCCTGGAGCAATACTTCTAATTACGGCACACTCAGCATTGGAAAAACTTATATTCAGTAGAAAAGAAATTAAATTCGCCGAAAACCTTAGCCAGACATATGCGGAACTGGTATATAACGGACTGTGGAACGAACCTTTAAGAGAAGACCTTGATGTTGTAAACGACCATATGCAAAGAAGGGTAAACGGATGCGTGGAAGTAAGATTGCATAAGGGTTCAATGAAAGTAATTACCAAACAGTCATCATGTGCAATATACAACGAAGACACGGTATCATTCGATGACAAGGAACTGATTGACCAAAGAGAAATGATCGGTATGGTTAAATACCATGACATACAGGGAGCAGAATACTCCAAAGTATGTAAAAAAGATTAAATTACCCCTTTACCCCCACATAACCTTTTTTTAATAGAAAATTGAAGATTCCTATCATGTAATGAGAATAAAATTTATTCGAAAAAAAGATAAAAGAATATGTAATCACATACTATTCTAAACTGATTATGTTGACAGGAACTCTTTCATCATAGGATTGTTCAATTCTTTGTCAACATCCTTCATCAACTCGGATATCTTCAAGTGTTGCGGACAATACTTCTCGCATGAGCCACACTCGATACAGTCAGCTGCAGCACCGTTTTGTTCATCATCCGCCAATACCAGATAAGACACTGCAGCATTTACGGGATCTCCACCCTGCATTTTGTTTATGTGATTAGCATTGTAGGTTGAAAAATACTTTGATATAGGAATATTAACGGGACAATGTTCTATACAGTAATTGCATTCCGTACATTTGATTGGCGTCAAGTCATTGACGATATCACATACCTTATCAATCAGTTCATGTTCATCATCAGTTAAAGTTCGTATATTTTTAAATATATTTATACTGCTTTTCATTTGATTTAAGCTGCTTACGCCATTTAATATCATGAAAACATTATCCAAATCATTACAGAACCGCAATGCCCATGAAACATTTTCGGCTTCTTCATCATATTCCCTGAATATTCTTTCGGCTTCCTCTGGTAGATTTGCCAATGCCCCTCCCTTAACCGGTTCCATTACCACTACGGGTTTGTCGTACTTGCATGCTATTTCATAGCATTTTCGTGACTGTATGGATGAACTGTTCCAGTCAAGATAATTAATCTGCAATTGCACAAAGTCACAGTCGGGGAATGCCTCCAAAGCCTCTACAAGAGCATCAGGTTCATCATGGAATGAAAATCCCATATGCCTAATTTTTCCCTCACGCTTCTTTTGCCTTACAAATTCGAAGGAATCGTAATCATATACGGCGTGGTGTGTCATCTCGTTGATGTTGTGTATGAGATAATAGTCAAAGTATTCAACTCCACACTTTTCAAGCTGTTCGTTGAAGAAGGCTTCCATATCATCCGCTTTCTTAACGGAAAATATCGGCAATTTCGTTGCTATTATAATATCTTCCCTCGGATACCTTTCAACAACTGCCTTTCTAAGTACCTCTTCACTAACTCCATTGTGATATGGATAAGCAGTGTCGAAGTATTTGCCGCCATTTTCCATGAAGACATCAACCATTTGTTTTACTTGTTCTATGTCCACCTTTGTAGGATCTTTTTGATCCAACTGAGGAAGACGCATCATTCCAAAAGCAAATTTATCCATAAGTTATCACCTATTTTAATAAAAAAATGAGTTTGAATGCTATGGGTATACTTGATTCCCATAGGCAATCCAAAGAAACTTTCTTTAACTATGTTCAAAAAAATTGTTACCCATCGTATATATGACTATTTAGTAAATGAATTATATACATTTTTTGATTTTCATAATGGAAAATATAAAGAATTATTAAATGAAGGAAAGAATTTGAAAAAATCACTAAACTAGAATCATATCGTTAAAAAATCACATATGATATTAATTTGAAATAGATAATTGGAAAAAAAGTAAATGAAGGAAATTTATCTGTTTATTCACCGGCGGTAGCCTTATACATTCTGGCTCCGGAGTGAATGTCTGCACTTTCCTTTTTGATTACGTATTCGCTAAAGTCCCTGTCATATAGTGATGCCGCCAGTATTACAACCGCACATGAACCGATGTTATGGACAAGAGCCCCCGTGATGGGATTTAATAGTCCCATTACGGAACATACTATTGCAGCGGCGTTTATCAGCATTGAAATTATAATGCTTATGTGTATGGTAAACAATGTTGAATT
>MUZY01000169.1:7699-10441 GCA_003266065.1 Methanosphaera sp. rholeuAM130 | reverse complement strand
CAGGCAGATACATCATCGGTTCCAGTGATGTCAGAAGAGCCGCTGACGACTTCTTGAGATACTTGCCTCAAGACTCTGATACGATGAGATTGGCATTAGATGAAGATGAGAAAATATAATCTTCATCTATCCTTTTTTTAAAACTCTTTTTATACTTTCAATAATATTTAAACTTTATTTCCATCATAAACCCAGTAAACCACTTCAACACATGAATGAATATTTTATTAAATCTTTTAAATCCAACTACTATTTTTATCGTGAAATGAATGTTAACCTTTCATAGAAAATGGAAAAAAGTGCATAAAAGTAATGTTAATGAAAATGAAAAAATAATTGCTAATAAAAAGAAAAAATAAGAAAAAATAATATTTTATTGGGGGTTAATCAGTATAAAGATACCTGCATGACTCATCGACGATGTCGCCGGAAATCTTTACTCCCTCATTTGATAATAAAAACCTTTTATATTTATTGTCTTTAATTCCGGCATATCCCCCTACTTCCCAACTGGCAAGAACTGTTCTGTGGCATGGAATGATTATGGGAAATGGATTGGATGCCAATACATTAGCTGCTGGCCTTGCACTGCGTGGTTTTTTAATCATTTTAGCCAACTCCTTGTATGATGTTACTTTACCGTATGGAATTTCGAATTGCTTCTCCAAGACAATCCTTTGAAAATCTGTTAATTCGGACAAATCGAGCCTGTCCAAATCAAATTTGACTTCACGTCCAATGATAGCATCCTTGATTTTTGACATCAATGTATGAATATATTTATCCGGATGATTTTCAAAGATTACACCATGATAACTGATGTTTCCCATATTGCATTTTTTGGTATTGCCGTCGGGAAGCAGAATTTCCTTTAAAATCATGTTCGTATCATCCCAGACAATAGCTATTTCACCAATCAGAGTATTTATGACTACATATTTTAAAATACTAACCTTTGACACCCCCTCAATTTAACGATTGAATACTTACAAGTTAATATTATATATCATTTCATGAGTATTTAAAATTATTAAAGTTTAGGAATAACTAAAAAAAACATGCCTCTTAGACAACACAACATTTAAATTTAAAAAATACAAATAGATAATAAGTCAGAAAAAGGAGGTTATGATATGTTACTTGGAGAAATAGTAGTACTGCTGGTACTGTTGCTGCTATGTATTCTTGCATTTAAACTGATAATAGAATATGGCGGAACAATTCTAAAAATAGCAATGCATTTGGCATTCGGTTGGATAACGCTTTTAATCGTTAACGTTATTCCTGGAATTGAAGTACCGATAAATCTTATTACAATGGCAGTATCCGGATTCGGAGGAGTTCTTGGAACGTTCATATTGGTATTATTATCAATTATATTATAATGATTANNAAAAAAATCAGTATATATGAATCAATATATACTTTAAAAATATTTTTCCACTATTTTTAATCTTTTGAAGCATTTGCAAGAGATTATCCTTATGATTTAATCGCCGATTATAATCTTTCGATTATATCATTAGCCGTATAGTTATAACCCAATTCATCCAATAGTTTGTCGGCGACTTGTCCCAAAGTGAATGTTGATATGCATGCAGCGTCAAAGGAATTCATTTTAGTTGCATATGCAGTTATCATTCCCGCCAGGATGTCCCCTGTTCCGCCCACGGTCATGCCCGCATTGCCGGTATCGTTCAATTTATATTCATCCCCATATGTTATTATGTCCTTTGGTCCCTTGAGTACTGTGGTTGTATCATATTCTTTTGAAAGTTTCTTCAACAGATCTGTTTTTTCGTCAAAATCAACCGGCAATTTAATTGAAAAGAACTTCTCGAATTCGGCATGATGTGGTGTTAAGATGGTATTTGCTTTAACGCAATTGTCCTTATCCACGAGCTTCAATGCATCGGCGTCAATTACGATAGGCTTATCTATATCTTCCACCATTTTATTGTATAGTTCACCGGTTTTTTCATCAAGTCCGGAACCCGAACCTATCAATATGGAATCGACTTTTTTCGATAACTCCACCACATCGTCATAATTGTCCATATCCAACTTATCGCCCCTGACCTTTCTGACTATGAACTCGGGGTTGTATCCCTTTATGATATCCGCGGCGGACTCCGGAGCGACGATATAAACCAAGTCCACGCCGGATTTCAATGCGGCATTGGCGGCAAAGATTACCGCACCGACATAATCGTGATTGGATCCGACAATCAATATTGAGCCGTTTTGACCCTTATGGCTATGAGCATCGACTTTAGGTATTTTAAGCAAATCGCCCTCGCCGACATATTCCTCGGATACCCTCGGTACCCCTATGTCAAGTACCACTATCTCTCCCACATATGAACTTTGAGCCTTTTCCAATCCAGTCTTCTTCTTATGAAGGGTCAATGTCTTATGTGCAACAACACATTTATCAAACACTTCCCCCGTCAGAGAATCCATACCTGATGGAATGTCAACGGATAACCTGATGGCGGGAGAGTAATTTATTATGTCGATTGCCTTGGATACGGGTTGTCTTAGCTTACCCTTTATACCTGTTCCCAGTATGGCATCGACTATTATGTCACCGTTATCCGGTTTCAGTTGCGTTGAATCGGTTATTATACTTATTGTGATGTTTTTGTCGGCCTTCTTGATGTTGGTTATCACATTCCAATTGAGCATTGAATCCGAATTTTTTATGTTTTCGGGCTTTGACAATAACACCAGATGTACCTT
>MUZY01000169.1:0-7679 GCA_003266065.1 Methanosphaera sp. rholeuAM130 | reverse complement strand
TATAATGATACCCTCTTCTTATCGGGATAGTTTTCAATTATGTATGATGCTATTTTGCTTCCGGCATTTTCCATCAATGCCAGGGTAGGCAAGCCATTGTACTCTGTGTTCTTGTCGACACATCTCATCTCGACTGGTGTAAGTACCTCTTTCATCCAGATTACCACCTTTAAAGTTTATTTAATATTCTATTCGTCAATCAGATGTATTTTATATTGACCCAGTTTTCCACCGAAGTTGCCGGCGGATATTAGCTGTACATCAGGAATTGTTTTAATTGCCTTGATGGCCTCTTGTGCGGCAAGCTTAACATCCTCTTGGGTTAGTCCGTCAAATACTATTTCATACACGCCATTGCTGTTAGAGGACAGCTTGGAATTTTCAATCCTATCCTTTAATGTGGGACAATATTCCTCGTTTGTTGAGGCATGCATAAATGAGTAATTCTTGGAGCCTACCTTTGAACCTGACGCCACTATTCCACCCGGAAATGGCGTGATTACATGGGGTACTGAACGTATTGCATTTACTGCAGCCATCGCCGCAGCAAGTGCAGATTGCTGGCATTTTGCTATAATATATAAATTACCTCCTGCTACCGCATCACATATTCCAAAGTTTTCCTCGATGAGAAAATCCCCACTCATAATGGGTATTTTGTACAATGTCCTATCGTATTTTTCAATCTTTTCCTGATATCCGTCACCAAAGAACGCCAATTTGAATCCCAGATTTGTTTGAACTTCACTCTCCGGCAGCAAATTGAATACAGACGTGGTAGGTGCCGTCAATACGCATTGGCCTATCCTGTTTAAGAGCTGTTCCTCTACCTTTTTAGTGGAGTTCTGGCAGATGATGATTGAATAGCCCGGCCTGTTATCCGGCGTTCTGTCGGGTTTTACATACTCGTCAATACCCGCCTCTGCGGGACATCCTATGAATGATGTTGCAAAACCGGTAGCTTCAACTGCAGCCGTATAAGCCAATTCCTTTGTTGCCGCAGTAATCAAAAGATATGCAGCCTTTGTCTTGAATGCCTCTGCATATGTATCCTCTACAATAACTGAATTCATAAAATAATCACTTCCTCACATTTAGTAGTATTCGACAATCGAAAAAAAATAAGTTCATAAAAAAGATAATTAGTTGGTAATGGATTAACTATCAATCCATATCCACCTGTTCCAATGCGTCCTTACCATAGAACGGCAGTAATATTACACCCATGATGATAACCATCCATAACGATATCATACGTTCTACAAGCGTTGCGGCCGTACTTATCGATGCCGGCACTCCCGCCATGGAATACAACAGAATCATGACACCATCGATGGATCCCAGACCTCCAGGCAATGCCGGAATAACACCGATTAATGATGAAACCAGAAATACCGATGCAATCATACCCAACGATACTGTCTGACCGAAGGCCAAGAAGACCACATAAACCCTTAAAAGTTCCAAAAACCATACGAAAAAGGATATTGCAGTTGCCTCGAGCAATAACTTACGATCCTGCATTATATAACGAAGACTGTTTTGAAAACCTATTAACGATGAAGTGGCCTTTTTCTCATATTTTTTCAAATCCTTCGAAGTGAAGCGTCTGACCTGTCTAAAAACCCATTTGACGGTCTTTAATCCGAATTCCTCATTAATGGAAATGTAGATTACAAATAACAATATCAGTATAAACAGTACCAATGCAACCAGCAGCACTGAAAATAACATGGAATTCAAATGTAGATACAACATTAAATACGCAACTGCAAATATTGCAAGAACCATGAACGGAAACATGTCAAATAACTTGTCCCCCATTACTGTTGCAAAGGTCTTCTTGAAATCCACCGATGAACTTTTGGTTAATAGATACGCCCTTACGGGTTCTCCACCGCTACGGCCACTGGGAGTTAAGTCATTTATTGCCAAGCCCACAATGGTCATTGCAAATAATGACAGTTGACTATGGGGAATATCCAATGAATTACAAATCATACTCCAACGTTTGTTCCATAAAATCAGAATTATAAATTGTATTATTACCGCAAGTGTCACGAAGTAAATGTTAGCGGTTTTTATTGAGGATATAATCTTGGACGGTCCGATATACATTACCATCCCAACCAATATTACAATACCTACAACCAACAGTCCAAGTATTTTTTTATAATCCATGATAAATCACAACATACTATTGAATGATTATATATATTAGTTTATATACCAACTTATACTAATATTTTTTACTCTGTAAAATAATTTGAAAAATTTCCTGCAAAAAGTTACATCCGCTATCCTAAGAAAAAAAGAAAAACAATATATTTTAAAAAATCAATAATATTATTAGACTGAATTGAATGATAAATCGGGAGTCGTGCAAAAATTGATAGATGTAATAATAGTAGGTGGAGGAAAGGTCGGCATTAGACTGATTGAACTGTTGAAAAAGCAGGAAAACTATGGCATAACCTTAATAGACAACCATATGGAAGTAATCAATACCATTAAGGAAGAATTTGATGATGTCAACATAATAAATGGAGATGCTACAAATAGAAAAATACTCCAGAAAGCCGGAATTGAAACTGCCGACATTATCGTAGCCGCTACAAGCATTGATGAGGTAAACCTACTTATAGGAATGATTTCACAGGAGTATAATCTTAGTAAAATAATTGCACGTACCGCCAATCCTACCCACATTAAAATGTTTAAGAAATTAGGGTTAAACGAAGTCATAAGCCCCGAACTAACCGCATGCAGCAATATTGAAAAACTGATAATCAAGCCGAACATAGCCGACCTATCAATATCCGGTAAGGGCGACTGTGAATTGATAGACATAACCGTTAAGGCCAAGAAGGTTATAGGCAAAAGAATCGGCCAGATTAGTCCTACAAAAGATTTTATTATAATAATGTGTGAGAAAGATAATGTGGAATTGATAGCAAATGATGATATAATACTCGATGAGGACGATACTGTCACGGTACTCGTTAAAAGAAAATCCATTAAGAAAACGAGAAAATACTTTACGAAAAACAGTATTTTTCCATCAATATAACTTTTTTTAAAATAAACAAGGCATTTTTAAAACAGCCACGTAATTGAAAAACAAAAAAAGAAAAATAGTGTCAAAGACACTTATAAATTTATATCCATTCAATTTCCTGGTCGTTTTCAGGTCCTGGATGTTTTGCCAGTACTGCAACCGGTTTAAACGTAAGTGCACCTTTTGCTCTGAAAGGGAATCCTTGTTCTTCGGCAAATTTGTTTAATCCGTCTACTAATTCCCCTTCTTCAAAGAATGTTGCTTTACCTTTGGCCATGTATGCTTTCTTGGTTTCAGGATCACATACTGTTACTGCAATTAAACCGTTTTCCATTAAGTTTTTCTTGGTTGTTTTCATTGCAACATCGGCTATGACCATTGTACCGTCATCTTCCACCATTTTAAATCCGATAGGAACAACGTTTGGTTCATCACCCATTGTTGCTACAAACCAGGTCTGTTCTGTGAATATTTTTTTTACTTCATCATCCATATTGATAACCTCCATATAATAATTACTCTAATCTAGTATAAGTCATTTATTGTAATTATTATATAATAATTTTTTAATTAATGGAAACAACGAGGATTAAATTGATTTCTTGTTAAAATATGTTAAAATTAGATATGACAGTTCAATCAAATATGCATGTTACATTCAATACGCATTACATCCGATAACAAGCCCAATTAAGAAAAAAAATCATATAGAAAAAGAAGATAATGGAGGTTAAAATACCAACTATAACCTTGAGGCTATCATGACGGATAGGGCTATCTGTTCGGATACCTGTGATATGGCATATGGTCCATGACCCGGAAACAGTTGCACAACGTCAAGATCTGCTATCTTCAATATAGACTCGGCCATCTGCCTGGAATCCCCTGTAGGCAAATCGGTTCTTCCAAAGTTTCCGCCGGAAAATACCGTGTCCCCGCTGATTAAACTTTTACCGTTGCATAAGCAGATTCCTCCGCGGGTATGGCCGGGAGTGTGTATGACCTCAAAGTCCTCCACCATGTCACCCTCATTCAACTGTTTGATATCCAAGTCGGGAGTCGTCATTCCAAATGATGTTGCAACGGTCGTATCATCCAGCTTTTCGTCGACGCTCTTCTTGTCAAGCGGATGCATGTATATCTCATATCCATACTCATCCTGCAGCTGTTTATCGGCACCCATATGATCATAGTGACAATGGGTATTTACAATTCTTTTGATATCCTCCATTTCAAGGCCGGCCTCTTTGATTTCGGCCTTCAGATAATCAATGTCGAAACCTGAACCCGGATCGATTAACGTTTCCCCTATGACGTATGAATTTGAATCACGGCCTCTTCCCAAAATTATTATTATATCATCTACTTTATCCACATTTACACCCTCATTTAATTTTATAAACCATCGTACTAAAACCGTACTGCACTCCAATAAGCTTATGATAACTTAATTTGGATTTCTCAAAATCGAATCTTTTGAAAAAGTCCGCCATAGAAGAATTATCATCTTCTATATCAACCAGCAGTCTACTGGAATTTGACTGTCTGGCCTTTTGCTTAACGTTTTCCACCAGTTTACTTCCGATAGTCCTATTACGATAATTCTTATCAACATATAAGCTTGCCAAGTAATATTCATTATTCTTAAGATATGATGTGACGATAACACTTGCATATTCATAGAGCATCAGATTTCTGCTATTGGTAAAACCGGTACCCTTAAAGGCATTGAATGTATCTCGAACGGTTATTTCATTTCCCTTGAACGACAAAGCCACTGCCCTTATGTTTCCGGTCTTGTCATCATAGGCCACAGTAACAAACTTTCTATGATATGGGTTAACATAATCACTCGTTATCAGATTCTTTATTGCCTCCAATGAATTGGTCTTATTTGTAAAAAGTCTATTGAAGAACACCACATCCGTTGAGTATATCCAATGGGATATCTTCTTAATATTGTCGTCATCATTTAATTTTCTAAACTTCAACATCATATCACACAAGTAACAAATTAATATATAAAATAATATATAAACTTTTTAATATTTAGTTATATAGATTTAATTCTATGGAAACTAAGAAAATTGTTCTAAATGATATTGACTACATAACATTTAATGATAAGGCAGTTGTAAGACTGTTTGGATTAGACCCCGACAGCGAGGAAAACATAATAGCATATGACGATTCATTCAAGCCGTACATGTACGTACTCTCAGACGACATCAACGAAGCAACCAATCAACTGAAGGAATTAGACCTGAATGACGTGGAAGTCGAGAGTAAAATAGACATAGGAGTAGAACGTGAATTCATAAAGATTATATTCCAACATCCGCAGGAAGTACCCAAGCTAAGGGAACAGATAGCGGATTTGCCTAGCGTAAGACAGATACGGGAATACGATATCCCCTTTTACAGGAGATATCTCATCGACAAGCAGATAACTCCAAGCAACATCCTGGAACTGAATGGAAAAACGATAGACAACAAGACCTATGACAATCTGAGCATAGACGATGACGTCATATTGTTCAAGCTGGAGGAAAATCCTATAGACACGCACCAACACAGCAACAGAAACAAGATTCTTAGTTATGATATTGAAGTATACAATGCAAACGGAATGCCCAACGCTGAAAATGATGCCATAATAATGATGAGCCTAAGCAGCAACTACGGATTAAACAAGGTACTGTCCACCAAGAAGTCACGACATGACTATGTGGACACCTTTGACAGTGAAGAGGATATGCTTAGGGGCTTTGTGGAACTTATAAAAGAGGAAAACCCCGACATTCTTGTAGGATACAACTCGGATGTCTTTGATTTGCCCTACATTAAAAAAAGGGCAGACGTACTAAACGTCAAATTGGATCTGGGAGTAGACGGAAGCAGCGTGAAATTCCAGAAAAGGGGATTCAACAATGCGGGCATCATAAAGGGACGCGTACACGTAGACTTGTACCTGCTTTCAAGACAATACATGCAGCTTGACCACTACACTCTCGAGAGAGTTTATCTGGAACTTTTTGATGAAGAGAAGATAGACGTTCCCGGAGACAAGATATTCGAATACTGGGACAGCGACGATGAAAAGCTGGAAGAGCTATTCGATTACTCAATGGACGACGCCAGAACCACCATGGAAATCGGTGAAAAGATAACTCCATTGACGGTTGCTCAAAGCAGACTGGTAGGCCAACCCCTATTTGACATTGCACGTATGACCACGGGTCAGATGATAGAATGGTACTTGATGCTAAAGGCATATAATCTAAACAACATAGTGCCCAACAAGCCGACAAGCAGTGAATACAACCAGAGGATGAATTCAAAACGCAATACCGGAGGGTATGTGAAGGAACCGGAGAAGGGACTCTTTGAAAAAATAGCATACCTTGACTTCAAAAGCCTGTATCCGTCAATCATCATAGCTCAAAACATATCCCCCGATACCATCACGGACGGTGAAGGATTGTCGGAAGATGAATACTATGAATGCCCTGAGAACGGATACAAATTTAAAAAGGAGCCCAAAGGATTTATCCCATCACTTATCGGTGAAATATTGAATGAAAGACAACGAATAAAGAAACTTATGAAGACGGAGAGCATCCCCGAACAAAAAAAGGCACTGGACTTCGAACAGCAGGGACTCAAGAGACTTGCAAATTCAATGTATGGAGTATACGGATATTCAAGGTTCAGATGGTATAAGAAGGAATGTGGAGCGGCAATAACCGCATGGGGAAGACAATACATCCAAGATGCCATGGAAAAATCAAAGGAATTCGGATTCAAACCGGTATATGCAGATACTGATGGATTCTACGCCACGTATATCGGAGATATCGACAATTAAAGACATTGTTTTAATAGCTTTAAATAGGTTATTAATACAAAATATAATTATCATTAGATACATATATTAAAACAATAAAAACTAAGGGAATAATATAACATGAAACTTTCGCCTCGACAGATGATTATAATATTGGTTATTCTGGCAGGATTCATCATCGGAACATACAACGCCACAATGGATCAGCTGCCGGACATATCAAATGTTAAAGTGATTGGAAACACCACGGGAAGTCCAACGCTTACAAACAATACGCTTGGAACATTCTATATAACCGACGAGACAAACAGAACGTCCAATATGTCCATAATCGTCAGAAACAATACGAAGATATTCGTTGAAAACAAGGACAACAAGCAGGTAGAGGCCAACATTACGGCCATAAAAACCGGTTCGAGGATAGACGTGTATACTGTTGGCGAACCTACCAATACGATACCGCCTCAAATAAGAGCCGAAAAGATTGTCGTCAAAAGAAACAAGAAATGATAATTAATGTTATCCTTTCTTTAAAACTATTTTTTCACCGAAACTATTATCTCATATCCCAACCATACTTACTTTTAGACTAATGAAATGCATTTGAACTGTTTAATTCCAAAAATTAGCTTACTCCAATTAATCATGTGAAATGAAACCCACGATTAAAAAATTAGCATAAAATTTATATACTACCTTCAATAAAACTATTAGTAATCCTAGTTTCTCGCAGAAGTCTTGGTACAATAGATACACGCGATGGGGTTATGGTGT
>MUZY01000017.1:24385-29571 GCA_003266065.1 Methanosphaera sp. rholeuAM130 | reverse complement strand
AGGAAATGTTCAACCTGCCGTCACTCGACAGACCGTTAGATGAAAATACAATTGAAAGCCTTAAAAAGGTAACAAGTGGAGTGCCGCCGGTAATCGGACCTACTCCCAACATAATCGGATGTCTGGAGGCATTCGAGGCATTCAAGCTGATTACGGGCATAGGCGAAGTATGCACAAGTCCGAATGTGCTGACATTTGACCTAGTTGATTTGACAAGCTTCGAAGTAATACAAATATAAACAATCACAGCATTACAATTGAATCGTTATGTGATTGTAAAGAAATTCTAAACATATATTGCAAGTGTAAAATTTAGTATATAAGTGTAGGTCATGTTTTTACATCCCATTTGCAAAATTTTTATAGAAACGTTAGTTTGTCTAGAATGAATAATTTTAACATTTTTTCCCAATAATTTTTTTAGAAAAATTTTATAGTTAAACTATTGAGATTAGCTAAAAATGAATAAAAAGTAGGATAAACTAATAACCAATAAATACAAATAAATAATTATAACAATAGTAGGTGTATTTATATGAGTCATTGCAAAGATGCTTTGAAATATTTTGAAGAGAAGTTTCACTGTTCACAGGCAGTTTTCGCAGCATTTTCCGAGGAATACGGCGTAACCAAAGAGCATGCATTGAAGATTGGTGGATGCTTCGGCAGCGGCATGAGAAAAGGGGAAGTATGCGGTGCATGTACCGGTGCATTGATGGTACTCGGATTGAAGTACGGCAAATGTCACGCGGATGATGAGGAAAGTAAAATCAGATCTGATAAGGTTTGTGACAGGTTTTTGGATGATTTCAAGAAGGAAAACGGTTCATACATCTGTAATGAACTGTTAGAGTGCGACATCTCCACGGCCGAGGGGGTTGAATATGCGATGGAGAATAATCTCTTTACCGAGTTTTGTCCGAAGATGGTTGAATCGGCCGTTCTCATTACCGAAAAGATTCTTGAGGAGTATTAATCATCATTAATTAGCAAGTAGAATTATGGGATTAATGATTATCCTCCAATTTAACCTATTACCCACTTTTTTTAGATTGATCTTAAATATTGTCATATAGTCAATAAGTTATTTTTTAACATGAAATAACCCATATGACAGCATGCCCCATATTCCATCTATTTCAATTAAAGTTTTTGTTTTCATAGTTTTATATCCCAATTTTCAGATAATTATTAATATAGAATTAGATTATGAAAATGATAAATCTATTGGAAAACAACAGTTGCGATGATTAACACGATTAAACATCATTAAATGAAATATAATTATAGACACCGTAATTGAAGTTAAACTACCCAGTGGAGGTGACTTGAATGGATGATACACTTAACACCATCAGCATTCTGTCAGGATATAAAACGATTGTGGAAGACATATTGAATGAAGATAAGGATATTGAAAGAAGGATAGAGTTGGCTGATGCCATTAACGATGAAAAGATACTGATGCTGATAGCACGTCACAGCGATAATCCTATGATTTCCAAGAACTGCATTGACAAAATCGAGGATGATGACCTGCTATATGAACTGGTAATGGAGGATAAGAAATACGAAAACACGAGACATGCCGTTCGTAAAATAAAAAATAAAAACATGTTACTGAATATGCTTAAAAACATAGATTGTCATGACACTTCTCTTGCTCAGGTCATTATAGAGAATTTAAGTGAGTGCAATATGCTCTCGGAGGTTATTCTTGGTGACGATTACAATTATTCATTTAGAATGCTGGCAATAGAAGAAATATCAAAAGAATATTCTTTTCTTCTAAGAAACATATTCCTCAACCGTGATGATAAGAATTCTCTGGAAAAAAGCTGCGGACGCATAAACGATGAATGTTTCCTATACACAACATTACCGGACAGCAACGTCATATTATACGGCTCACAGAAGGATTTTTATAATGTAATCATTGACATCATAGATGACAATCATCTGCTCACATTCATAATAAACAATAGCGACAGTATTGAAATTCGTAAAATGGCCAGTGACAAGATAGATGAATTATCCTCAGGTAAATATAAAAAATCCGAATGCCACGACCATAAAAATCAGGATTACAAGAGAAATATTCTTAAAAGTGCATATAAAGAACTATTCAAGGATGAAAGTATTGATATTAAGAATTTAAAGGAAAAACAGGAGTATTTGTTATTGAATCCAAACGTATCCATTAGAATGAATGCCGTTAAGACAATTAAAGACCAACAGGTATTAAAGACCATAGTTTTCAAAGATCCGGAAATAACCGTAAGACATCATGCATTAGACAAGATAAGTGATGAAGACGTAATCAAAGATATTTATGATGAATCCGAATATACCATGGACATTAGACTTAAATGCATTGAAAAGATTACTGATAATATATTTATCAAAGAAATACTGATTAAAACTCCAGAATACATCAATATTGTATTTGATAGACTCAACGATGAAGATATTATCACTAATTTGATACTTAACCACTGGAACGATGAATTTTATGAATATTCACGCAAATTACTTGTTAAAATCGATAATCCACTTAATCTAATAGACATTGCTTCACGTGCCGATAATTGGAGGGTTAGAAAAGATGCCATTGTCATGCTTGAAGAAAGCCCGGACTTTTCAAATGAAGAAAAAGAAGAGAAAATATCACATCACTTATTGGATCAGGCTTATCATCACATATGCACAAAGGGAGAATATACCGATGTGAAAATAAGATCAGTAAACAAAATCGGACAAAAAGAGATATTGGAAGACTTAACCACCAGCTGTGAAGATGATATTGTAAGAAGTATAGCGTTTAGAAGATTGAATGCAATGAAATAAACGAGGTTAAGCTATTAGACATTATTAAAATTAGAATAAAAAATATGTCCTAATCTGCCGAATCCCCCCATATTATTTCTTTTTATTTATCGGTATTCATAAATCGCTTACAGTATTACCAGTATTTTCGGAAGAAATATCATCAATCCTATCACGGCTGATGCAATTGATACCACCAGCACGGCTCCTGCAGAGGCATCTTTTGCCAGTTTGGCATTTTCATCCAGATTCCATGGATTGTCGTTTCTATTTTTTTCAATAAAATCAACGGCATTTTCTATCGCCGTATTAAATATCTCCGCACCAATAACCAAAGCAAAGAGTATTATGCATACAAACCATTCATTCATGCTTATTTTCAAATGCAATCCCAGAAGGACTATCATTATCATGACAAACAATTGGATTTTAAGGTTTCTTTCCTTAAATGAATTTATTATACCAATTACTGCATATCTCAAGCTTTCAATTATATTTTTGCTTTTTAATTCATTGGCTTTCAACTTATCACCATGACTTAATCTATATTTATAATTATAGCTCCATTAATCATATAAAGCCTTGAAAACTTATTCTTTACCAGTTGTTCCAATAATTTTAACACATCCATCCATTATTATACTGACAAGAGGAAGTTTTCCAAGGTTCATCAGGGGATAGAAATCCGAAATAAATTATTAAGTAAAAATAATAACATAAATTCAATACATTAGCATGATAATAATCCTAGATATATATCCTCATACCACCGAAATTAGGATCAACGCCGGATACGTTTTCAAATTTATAACGGCCATTATCCTTTTGGCGTGCCTTTTCGACTTGAAATCTTATGATTTTATTTGAATCTTCATCATCCAATTCCAAGTCTTCATATTCTTTTATCAATAAGTCAAACTCATCACTTCTTCTAAGCAAATCAGCCTTTATAAGAATTAAATTATCCATTCCGCTATCGTCGGATTTGAGTATCTTGTCAATCATTTTCACCGCAAGCTGTCTTGTATGTTTTGAATTCGACTCATCATGGGCATCGTCACATGCCCATGCACAATGCAATATGGCATGAAATGCACGCATATCATCAGTTTTTCTTTCAATCAGATATAGTTTATAAAACCTTTCTGAAAGTTCTGATTTGAAATCTATACCGTCACATGTCATATATTCGGTACTATTTAAGAAATCCGTATCAATTTTTAATTCATCCTCAATATATCCTGCAACATATCCACAGTGGGGACATTCCTCTATCCACAACCAAATCGTGGATCTAAGCATTTCAGACGGCCTTGTATCCAAGTCACTAGACCCCCAATTGTTGCTACTCCCAATAATCGTTTGTGTTGATGATTTTTTACATACGGAACATATCATTTCCACATCATTTACTGTTGTCATCCTATTCACCTCATGGTAACTGTTTTAACAGTAATTCAAGTTGTTCACTTTAACGAAGAAATCTTACAATTTATTCGTTTGGAATTACTAATTATGTTTTACTGTCCTTATAAATATTTCGTTAAAATAATTCTTAAACTACAGTCATATATGCAAATTGACATATTTTTTAGGTGATGTACTGTCAAATCCGGTATTCACCAACATTAACCCTATTATTAGTGCAAAAGTTACAATGGAAATGTTTTCATTTATAAAAGAAAATATTTCATTCGTATATATAATTAAATCTAAATACTAGTTATTAGTTTCTATAAAGGATTGGAAAACAAAAAAAACTTAACATACGCTACAAGAATTGACTAGAGTAAGATAATCAAGTTAGAAAAATTCAAGAAGGAAATGATTATGACAGAGACACAAAAGAGAATTGAAGAGGCATTAGAAATAATACATGAAGATACTGAAGAATCATTGAGAATATTTGATGAAATTTTGGATTCAGAACCAGACAACATCGATGCAATTTGCGGCAAGGCAAGTGCTCTTATGAAACTGAAACATACTGCCCAAGCCGAAGAATACTATACTAAATCATTATCGATAGAAAAGAATTCATCGGCTCTGATTAACCTGGGAATAATCCATAAGAATAGGGGCGAATATGAAAAGGCTTTAAATTACTTTGATGAGGCAATAATACTCAAAGGAGAATTAAGTGACGTGGCTACTGTCTTTAAAAAAGAGATATTTGATAAGCTTGATGTGGATGATTTGGATTTGAAACTGGATAATTTCAATGATAAGGCAAACACGCTAATTATTGAAGGCATAAAACACGAAAAACGTGGCAATTACTGGGATGCACTGGACTCCTATGAAAATGCCATAGAAGAAGATCCATCATCAGAAGATGCCGTCAATTCACTGATAAATAG
>MUZY01000017.1:15367-24332 GCA_003266065.1 Methanosphaera sp. rholeuAM130 | reverse complement strand
ATTAATTAAAAATCCTAATGATTTAACTCTCTTAAATTTTAAGGGAGGTATAGAATTTTCTTATGAGAATTATGAAGAATCAATCAGATACTTCGATAAATGTATTAAGTTAAATCCGGATTACTATTATGCTATTTTTAACAAAAGCATTGTTTATAGAAGATTAAAAAGGTATGAAGAGGCTTTGGAATGTTTGGACAATTTGCTGGAAAAACCTGAAGCATACTATCTAATCCAATACCATAAATCATGTCTGCTTAAAAAAGTACAAAAATCTTCACAATCATAAGTAATGTGAATTTTAACTATTTTTTTTTAAATTAGTGATTGTATACATCATTCATTTCCCATTATTTTTGTTTATTTTTTCAATAAATCTATTACTAAATTTCAAAAATCATTTTAGCAATTCCATAGAAATTATTGGATAATTCATGAATTTGTTAGTTCAATTAATGAGATTTGATTTTCCGAATTGAATTAAAGATGATTCTTTATTAGCATTATATAAAGTGTAATCTAAAGATAATGATTGAAAAAAATCAGCATAATGATAACGAGATTAAATATTTCAAAAAGATTGCTTTAAAGAACCTTAAGGAATAATAAAATAGAGGAAAGGAATTATGACAGACAATAACTTTGCAATTATGAAATTATCGTGTAATGAAATAATTAGACACACCGAAAATTTAAAAAATATAGTGACAAAACAGGAAAATAGTATTTGCGAATTTTCTGAGGTTATACTAAATAGCAGAAAGAACAAGACACATATCTTTTTAGGTGGTGCCGGTCGAAGCGGATTTGTAGCCAAATCATTTGCAATGAGGTTAATGCACCTTGGTTTTGATGTATATGTCCTTGATGAAAGCGTTGTAGGAAGTTTGGAAAATGATGATGTGGTTATTCTAATATCCAAAAGCGGAAGAATAAAATATGTGGATGAGATATCTCAAAGCAGAAACGAAATTGACGTAATACTATTATCCGTATGTGGAAGCAAAGACAGCAATCTTTATAAACAATCGAATATAAGTATAGTTATTGATGAATTAAAGAATATGGAACGTTCTCAAGATGAAAAAAATATATTGAAAGAAGAAAAATTTGACGAAAACGATTTGATGGTAATGGGTACAGCATTTGAGATATCGGCATTGATACTTCTTGATTCAATAATAGAAAAACTGATTAATGAAGTGAAGGAATAATCNNAGAGTTTTTTAATCCTTTCTAAATAGGTAGGGTTGTTTAGGATAAATTCCTGATTAAACTATTTTTATTTACAATTGAAAGACATATTCATTTTAAGAACAATTAAATAAGAGATTGGACAAAAATTAGTATCATTAATGGTTAATCATGAAAACCATAGAAGTATTTTTCAAATAATTAAAAAATATTAAATCGACAAAGGAGGAAAAATAGAATGATTAGAAAGAATAACTACATAAAAATGGATGATAAGGATATGGATCTTATCACAAAAATATCTGCTTTGAACAATAGTACCAGATTCATTATATTGAAATTACTGAAAAATGAGGAACAAAATTATAACGGAGACAAAGAGGATGTTAAAAATTATGCATTAAACATCAGAACATTAAATAACATGCTAATAAGGGATTACAACATTGATATCACCGTCCAAATGCTGGGACAGCACCTAAAAGTATTGAAAGAATCTGGATTAATAGAACAATTCAAAACTCCTCATTTCAAAGGAAAAACTAAAATATTAATTAATTCATACTATTTAAATAAGGATGCATTTGATAAAATAATATCCCAACTGCAATTCTTTACTGATTAAGTAAAAAACATAATATTCAATTATCAAGTATCAAAAACATATGAATCTACAATATTACCCTTCCTAAAACACTTCCCAATAAAGATAATCAACTAATTCTATTTTATATATGGAAAAGAGGAATATTGGTAATTTTTGACTAGTGCAATTGAGTTATACCAAACAAGATTACTCCAAAAAAACATTTAATAATCGGCTTGATGAAATGAATCTATATACTCAACTGCAGATCAAATCACATGGTAAAGACTCTGCAGTAGCCATCAAATGTTTGTAGATAAATGGCACATTTCAAGTCTTCACTCCTAATTGATAAAAGAATAGACCACCTCACCATTTTCCATGTCATTAATAAAAACTTTTAGAAAATAATATCTATCCCCATCCACAATACCTTTTTTACAAAATCAACATTTAGAAAATCAAACACCCTTGTATCATGAAGAATCTATTTTACCCTCTTATTATTCTTGATCTTAGTTACTTTAAATCACAAACAATTATAATTTCATTCATTGGTTGTTCCTAATCCCCAACTGCCATGTAATAAAAACCAAATATTTTGTAATAACAATAAAAACATTTATATACTAGAATAAATATAATCAATAACTCAAAGGATCAAATTTAAAAAAAATAGCGGAGGAAAATTACATGAACATAACCAAAATTTATTTTCAAATTATAATACTATGCCTATTAGCCATGATAATCGGCGAATCAGAATTACCAAATGAGTATACCACTCCTCGTAATTATGCAGTACTTAAAGAAAATAACCCTGACCCTACTAATTATAATACACAAGATCCTATAATTGTTCAAAAATATCAAATACATAGTAAAACCTCTGCGAAATCGTTTACCTCCAATGGTTACAACGCTTGAACAAGCATAACAGACATTCCATAATATAAAACATTAATCATTGATTTAAACACGACAATATAATACGATAATACCAATATTTCATATAGTAATAATTCATTGATGGAAATTAATGATGCATAACTATAAATGACATATAACAGCAACTATCAATCCATACTCGAGAATCCAGAAGCATAACAATAATTTGACAGTAAAACACACAAATTCACAGCTTGAATATTCGTAAATATAATGTTTTTTCCAGTTAATCGAAGAATATAATGAAAACCAATATGATAAAAAAATATTGGAAAACCTGGATACGGAACATATACATAGATAAATCAGTGTAATTTGTCAGAAATTCATTATCACAGAAACATATCAAATGCTACAAACAGCACTTCAATCCTACAAATAGACCTCACTTCTGTTGATTGCTCAGAAACAAAAAGCAATACACATAAAAAACATCCACCAATACAGACAAATAGACCTCACTTCTGTTGATTGCTCAGAAACTAAAAGCAATACAAAAAAATATAAAAACACTACAATTAATGCAATCTTGAAAACATTAGAAACAAGATTTTCTCATCACGCTGAAAGATCAAAGACTGCAATAGCTACAGCAATTGTGACTACCGATATAAACACTTGACAACTACATAATCACATTAAACTATCGCTTAAAATGGAATTCAAAGATTTTGAACATCACCATAGACAGGGATCTCATTGAATTATTACAAAGATTTGACTATCTTAAATCCAAAGAAACACAGAAAACAACGATAAACTTATAAGATAATGATGCAATTATCCCATGACTTGGATATTTGCTATTTAATGATTACATGCAATATTTCCTAGGATACTATGGAAATATGGATTGTAAGTTAACAAGTTGTTGAATAATGTTAGTTGAATTTATATTATAACATCAAATTCATCAATGACTGATGAACCTTGTTGTAATTGTGTAAATTCTAGAATTAAGGGGGAATTAAATTAAAAGGCTAATCTAGAATATTACTCTGGTTAAAGAATATCTGTTAACCAACAATAACCTGTTGTTATTGGTAGTGAATACTCCATCATTTGATTGACTCAAATTTCAAGTTGCCGATTTGAGAATCAGTTCAGATTATGAAGGAATAATCTGATAATTTAAGTATTTTACTACATTATAGCTTTAAAAATGTTTAAAAGCTATGATAAAAATGTTTAAAAGTAATGGAATGTTTTAAGATAGAAGGTAATCCAAATACCTGAATTAATATAGTTAATTAAGCTTTCTAATGGATTTATGCTCACATAAAACCATTAAAGGTATTAGTCTTAAGAATATTTCATATAGAAAACGTAATACTATTCAATTTACAAATTGAATATAAAAAAATAAAAATCTGATTAATCAAAGGATTATGAAGATTAAACAAGTAATTTAAAATCATTGGAAACCCCAGGAGGTAAATAGAATGAATATTAGTACCATTACACCATCAGAAAATAGAATAGAGTATAGTTTTATTATTCCATCAGAAAAAGATTTTGATGCATATATGAAGGTAATATCTGCTTTTGATAATTATACCCGAATGAAAATAGTTGAAGTACTTATTGAAAGACTTAGAAAGGAATCTAAACAGTATCATTCACAGTACATATATCCCTTGAATTCCAAAGAAATCAAGGATGCGTTAGAAAATGATAAAAAAATAAAAAAAATGACCGAACAAGGTTGGAGAAATCATCTGACACAATTAAGAGAAGCTGGTATAATAGGTCGAATAAAACGTAAAGTGGATCAAAAAGGGAATCCTATCAATAATACCCGTGATTCATTTTTTATCAATATGAATATATTTGATAGATTTTTATTTGGAACGAAACTTGGTCAGGAACAAATTCGCAGTTATATGCTTTTATCTAATAAAATTGAAGAACTTAAAGAAGATTATGACTGCGTTATGATGGTGTGTACCGGTAGTGATAAAAGCAAATGTTTAACCTTCAATAAGGAGGATGAAGTAGTTGTTGGAAGAGAATCCAGCCATAAACCTGGCAAGTACGATTCAAAAGCATTAGTACTGTCTTCGATATATAAAACAGTGACAGAAGTTGAAAAACCACACTTAAAAGTCTTCTACAAAGATGGAGAATGGTTCATTGTGGATTATTCATCAAATGGTACCTTTATTTCTAATAAAAAATTGAAAAAAGGTGTTTCCAAAAAAGTTAAAAACAATTCCTTTATTCAGTTATCTGAAGGAGATAGCTCGGTTGTACTATACTTCAGTTATACTTAACCCCCAAAATTCCCTTTTTTTATCATTTTTTTCATGTGTTCCGTATTTACCCAATCCATTACTACACTGACAAAATATGTTACTTTAGGCTAATTTAAAGCAGACAACCATCACATCATATTCACAGGTTGATGTTTATACTTTGACAATCAAAAATATGGAACGTAATCGATATACTAGAAAGGATTTACTTAAGAATCATTGGAGATAGCGTTATGGGATTATTCAAGAAGTATTGCTTTGTTATAGAAAAAGTATTTATAAAATATTGTTGAAGTTATTCTCAATAATCACTAACCAATCCCAATAGTAATACAAATACCCAAAGATATGCAAATACAAATAGTATGAAACATTTACATGTTTTACTACCACATCGTAAATCATGAAGAATTTATGGAGGATATGATGAAATTAACACGTCCATATCCTTGAAAAGATTATATTAGGAAGATACCAGCGTCCATAATCGTTCAATACGATATGGGAAATTTAACGGAAGATTTTCCATTACTTATGACATTGGCAGTTAAAGACCATGCCCATCTTTCACACAATTCTTTAGAAGCAGCGAGGATTGCTGCAAACAGATATTTACAAAGAACAACCGGTAAATTAGGTTACAGATTAAAAATAAGGGTTTACCCTCATCACATTGTAAGAAAAAACCCTATGGCTACTGGTGCAGGGGCAGATAGGGTACAAAGCGGTATGAGAGGAGCATTCGGTAAAGCTGTAAGTTCTGAAGCTTTAGTACGTGCAAATCAAAAAATCATAACTGCATATGTAAATGTAAAAGATTTCGAAAGTGCTAAAATAGCATTAAACAGAGCTGGGATGAAATTACCAGTTACTTGCAAAATTGTTATAGATAAGGGTAGCGATTTGGTTCAATTCCATATTAATTTATAGTTACTTAGTAAATAAATTTGAGTAATAATATCTGATTAATCTAAGACTAGGAATATTCATCAGATTATTGAAGTGTTTGAATCTTTCGAGGAGGAATTAGTGTGAAATTTGCAAAATACGACAAAATATCAGAAGAAGAATATAAAATATTTGGGGCTGCATCCGCCATGAATAACATCACTAGAATTGGGATAATTAAAATACTGTTCAAACAGATGAAAACGGATCAAAGTCTTCATCATTATGTTGAAAACTATTCTCTGACAACCAATGAAATCAATGATAGACTTAAAAAAGAATATAACATCGAGATTAGCGAACAGATGCTTGGTCAACATTTGAAAAAATTAAGAATAAACGATTTTATTAATCGCATTCCAGTAACTACTGACCATGAGGGTAATCCTCTCAAAACGAGTAGATACGCATATTTCTTTAAGGACTATGCAATTGTCAACCTATTCTTCGAAGTAAGTCCATTAAGAGATTCGCTTAAACGTGTCTTTAATTTATATAAACAAAGTGAAGAACGTAAAAATGAGGATAACTGTGTCATTACAGTATTCAATGGAGAAGATAGCGGCAATACGTTAACATTGGACAAAAATGAATTGGCTTTTATTGGAAAAAGGTCAGCTGACAGACCTATTGATGACTGTTCATTATTAGCATTATCCAGAAGTTACGACACCGTGTCAAGAATCAGCAAACCCCACTTGACGGTATATAACGAAAATGGTACTTGGTTTATAGTTGACAATTCAACTAATGGTACATACTACTCCAATAAGAAATTGGATAAAGGTGTAGCCACAGAACTTCCAAATGATTCATTCATCAAGTTATCAAATGGACCAGGATCGGCAGTGCTTCATTTCGCCTATGATTAAATTGCTACTTTAATCCCCCTTATTTTTTTGAATCATGATCTATTTTTTAAAACATTGATTATTAAATATATCCTGTTTATTATATGATATGCTAATATGATGAAAAAAAAAGCTCTTTAAGAGTTAGAATAAACATGACAATCATGAATATACCTTACTGAATTAGCAAGATTAAAAATTCAAGAACCATTAGAATTAGCTGGAGATATAGCAAACTCAGTAGACCTCACAATAAGAGTTTTTTGTGAAAAGTTATGGCTCAAGCATAAACTTGAGATAGCAATTACCCAATGTTTAGTTGAATATTATGGTGATGTTAAACTCAAAGATAAATACGTTCAATATGATAGGATAATGTCAGTTGGAAATCCATGTAAATTAGAAGCTAAAAAATATGGTGAACCAGGTGCTAGATCCAAATGCAAAATTGTTACGGGAATATAACTGATTATCACATAAATAAAATATATTCTTGAAATTATTTATCAAATAAGACTTTGAAGATTAACTATCCATTCGATATCCATTATTAATTACAATAGTATATCTTTGAATGAAATTAAGGTATGTGAAGAGAAATTTATTGAAAAAAACGATTTTTTACTATGAAAGTAAAAACTTTAAAGGGTTGATATTGATAGTCAACCAAATATAGTACTTGAAATTAATTGGAAAGTGGTTGATTTGAATATAAAGAAAATGGTTTTGCTTGTAGTAGTATTCCTATTGGCTACTACATATACGACAGAACTTTCAAAGGAAAATATGGAAATTGCTAACGACAATACCAAAATCATGACCGATACAACAAGCATGGATAATAATACAAGTTATACCCTCCGGAAATCGTGAAAATATCCTTTAAAAGATATGGTTAAATGATGAGAATAACCATCTCAACAAGGATATTCTTAGCGTACAGATTAAAAATGAGACTTTGAACATGCAAAAATTTTTTAACCAATACGGAGGTATTTCAATGTTTAATAATTATCCCAGACCATCAGAAGCTGAATATGAAAAAAATAAATCAAAGTTAAATGCTTTAAATAACCCAGTTAGATTAAATATTGTTGAGGGACTGAAAAATAAAGAAAAGATGAATTTCGGAGAAGATTATATTGAAAATTATTCAATGAACACCCATGAAATCCATAGATATCTGATAGAGAACAATATTAATATTGGCCGTCAAATGCTGAGCCAACATTTAAGGAAGTTGCTAGAAGCAGGGTTAATTGACCGCATTCGAGTTCACCACAATGGAAACGGAGCAGTTCCTATGATTTACTCCTATTTCTTAAAGGAAGACGCGTTTGACGATTTGCTCTTGGATTTAAACTTCTTTAGAGATGAAATTAACACATTCGTAGAAATTTACAAGAACAGTGAAAGCCGTAAATGTAAGAATAATTGTGTAGTTACTGTCCTGAATGGAATAGACAAGGGCAAGATACTGACAATTAATGAAGATGAAACAGCGTTTATTGGAAGGCAGTCAGCCGACAGACCTATTGAAAACCCTTCATTATTGGTACTATCCAGAAGTTACAACAGCGTATCAAAAATTAGCGAACCACACTTAAAAGTGTTCAATAAAAATGGTACATGGTTTATGTTAGATGAATCAAGTTCCAATGGTACCTATTATTCCAATAAGGAATTGAAAAAAGGTGAAGCTAAAGAAATTCCAAATAATTCGGTTGTTCAATTATCAAAAGGAGAAGGATCTGTAAAATTATATTTTACTTATAATCAGTGATTCTGACTCTTTTCATTTTTTTGATAATGAATTAAAAGGAATTATACGAAAAATGTTCAAAAAAGGTTGTGAATAATATGAAACCAGATAAAAACAAATCATTTGAATGCGACAATGCCAAAAATGGAAGTAAATCATCCGATAAGAATGATAAATTAAATAAATATCCATCAGAATCTTCAACAGTACAATCAAAAACTTACAATTTCACAGATTTGGATCATATCCTCCATAATAATAATGTAATAAAACTTAATGGGAACGTAGTGCTGGAAGAAGCAGAAAATGAAGAATATGCGGAAGGAATAGGTATAGATTCTGATGACATAGTAATAGACGGCTGCGGATTCACAATTGACGCACAAAAAAAGACAAGAATCTTTAAAATAACGGGAAAAAA
>MUZY01000017.1:0-15354 GCA_003266065.1 Methanosphaera sp. rholeuAM130 | reverse complement strand
CAAACTAACACTTTCAAACGTTACGTTAGAAAAAAACAGAGCACAATATACTGGTGGTGCAGTATACAATAAAAAAGGAAGCATTGTACTTACAAACAGTATATTGAAAGAAAATTCGTCTGATGAAGCTGGTGCAATATATAACTTAAGGGATAGTGTGATGGAAGTTACGGAATGCACATTTGAAGATAACACAGCTAACGCGGCAGGAGCAATAGGTAATGTCGGAGAGTTGACATTAACGGAAAGCATGTTAAATAAGAATACTGCAGGATATGGGGGTTCAATAGTTAATGTCGGTAATTTAGTTGTAAAAGATTCTATCCTAACAAACAACAAGGTAACAGAAGCACAGGGAGGAGCAATCGCCAGCCAATATGGTGGAACGATGAAAATCACAGAATCTACCCTGGAAAAAAACAAGGCGACAAGTGGTGGAGCCATTTATTCTATAAACTCGGATGTACGTTTGAAAGATTGCTCATTCATTGACAATACTTCAGAAGATAAGGGAGCTGCAGTTTGTCATGAGACATATGCTTCTTCAGATTATGATGAGAGCAGTAAATCATTCTTAAGTTGCAGTAACTGTGATTTTGACAACAATCATTCAAAAATGGGAGGATCCGTTTGGACGAACGACTATGTCAGCTTTGAAAAATGTCGTTTCCGCAGAAACTTTTCCCAAGATGAGGGAAACGTTATTTACTTCGATGGCATGGCTGAAATTAAGATGAATATAACTGATTCGTTCATTGAAAATACCAATGCAGTTAATAGTGATATATACCTCAAGAATCCGTCATTTATTACAATTAAGAATACGAATATCAATAATAACTCCGACAATTACGTAATCCGTAACGAAAATGCCACTCTAAAGATTTCAAATACGACATTTGAAAATAATAAAACCGCTGTATACAATAATCACAGCGTTTGGATTGATGAGGATGGCCTTGAAAAGTATATAGAATCAACAGGGAATGCTGTCGTGAAAAATTACATGAAAGCATCCTCTTCAAGTAATGGATTTGCAGATCTGGACGCCTTGATTAAGTCCAGTTCCGATAAAATTATCCTCGAAAGCGACATAGTCATGAATGAATGTGAAAGATTCAGGTATATGGATGGAATCGAATTAAACAGGGACTTGACAATTGACGGACAAAACCATAGCATCGATGCTAAAAAGTTATCCAGAATATTCAAAATTACCTGTGCGAATGTTACTCTAAAGAATATCCAATTTAAAAACGGATGCTATCATAAAAGCAAATTTCATGAAGATAAGGAAGGTGGAGGAGCAATATACGTATTAGATAACGCTTCCGTAACCATTGAGAACTGTACATTCACTGAAAATGACTCAAATAACAGTGCAGGCTGCATCAACAATAGAGGAGTTATGGTCATACATAATTCCATATTCAAAAACAACTATGCACAGAGAATATGTGGTTCAATATTCAATGATAACCAGTTGAATCTATATGACTGTAGCTTTGAAGACAATTTCGCACCTAGCGATAAGAATTCCATTGAAAAATACATTGAAACCTGGGGAAATATTGTCAACGAAGGTAACATATCCATTAAAAGCTGTAAATTTAAGAATACGAATTATTTCAATCTTGAAAGCGTTAAAATAAGAACATCAAATATAATGAATTATTTGTTATATCCCGGTTTAATTTCATTTGGTATTATGATTTTTGGGTGTATAATATCAACTGTTATCAATCTGATTTTCCCTCAATCAGTTATAGGAGAATATCTAACGAAATTTACCGCTGCAGACTTAGTATTTTTATTAGTGGTTATGCTTATAAGTATAATTTTAACTCTTGTGCAAACTTCTATCAAGAAGTATATGAATAGAAACGGATTTGAAAATTACATAACAGAATAAATTGATTAATGAAATAGGGCATTCTATTTTACATTATCAAAGAAAAATGGATATGGAGTGTTTATGATAGAAAAAATATGAGTTACTTCACAGCACAATGATAGTTAGGAAAAGGGGTGAATGAAACCCTAATTATGCTTTGTGATAAAATACTCATATTAAAAACACTCCTGGATGTAATATCAGATAATAAAGGAATATGGTTTGAGTTAACAGAATTGTAATAAAAACGGGGGCAAATAAATATGAATATAAATAATTTTACTGATTTGGATAAGGAAATTCATAGCGAACAGAAAGTAATAACACTTGACGGTGATGTGATTTTAGAAACGAATGAACAAGAGAAGTTCCAGGAAGGTATACTCGTAGACGTTAATGATATCGTTATAGACTGTGCTGGATTGACAATTAACGCACAAAAAAAGACAAGAATCTTCAGAGTAACCGGCAAAAATGTTACAATTAAAAACGCTACCTTAAAAAACGGTTATTCAAGTGATGGCGGGACAATCCTAAATGAGGGGGAAGTGACACTGATAAATGTCACACTGCTAGATAACTATGGCAGATGCGAATGTGCTGCTATAGGAAATCATCATGGAATCATCAAATTAATCAAATGCAGATTCAAAAATAATTCGTCAGAAGTTGCACCGGTTTTATACAACCAAAGCGATAGTGTGGCAGAAATTACCGATTCTGTGATAGAAGAAAACACTGCAGACTTAGCGGGAGCAATAGGAAACCTTGGAGAACTGAAATTGGAAAGAACCACCATACAAAGTAACAATTCAAAAACATACGGCGGAGCAATAAGTAACATTGGTACCGTCAGAATAAACGATTCGGTCATCATAAACAACTGTGCAAAAAATGGTGGAGGAGCAATAGATAACCAACAAAACGGAATCATAAAAATAACTGGTACCAGATTAGAAAAAAACAATTCTGAATACGGTGGGGCTGTTTATTCCAGAAATTCAAATATCCATATCGAAAATTCTTCATTCATTGAGAACTCTTCAAATAAGGGAGGTGCAATCAATCATCATTCAGACGATACCATTACATCTGAAGATTCGAATTTCGAAGTCGAACTGATATGCAGTGATTGTATCTTTGATAACAATCAAGCTAAACTCGGTGGAGCCGTTTGGACAAATGACCACATTGATTTTGACAAATGCAGTTTCCGTGGAAATCTCTCCGAAGAAGAGGGAAACGTCATCTACTTCAATTCAATTAGCGATATTCAAATGGACATAAATGATTCATTCATTGAAAATACGGAAGCATCAAATAGCGATATATACCTGAAGAATCCTTCATTGACCAACATTAAAAACTTAACCGTTAAAAACGTCTCAGACAATTATGTGATTCATAATGAAGATGCTGCTGTAAAGATTTCCAATATACACTTTGACAATGACAAAAAAGCAGTGTATAACAACAACGTTGCACTCATTGATGATGATGCTCTTGAAAGATTCATTGAATGTGCGGAAAACTCCGTTATCCACAATTACAATAAAAAATGCAGTTGCGGTAATGGATTTGGATACCTTGAAGGATTGATAAATGCGGATTCAGATGTTATTCACCTTGACTGTGATATAATCATGGATGAAAATGAACGAATCCAATATATAGAGGGTATTGAATTAAAAAAGGATAATATTACAATCGATGGACAGAACCATACCATCGATGCAAAGAAATTATCCAGAATATTCAAAATCAGTGCCAAAAACATTACGCTCAAAAATATTCAATTCAAAAATGGATGTTACTACAAACGTAAGTTTTGTGAAGACAATGATGGTGGAGGATCAATATACACCTTAGATGACGCTTCCGTGACAATCATGAACTGTACATTCACTGAAAATGACTCCAATAACAGTGCAGGCTGCATCAACAACAGAGGAATTATGGATATTCGTAAGTCAATATTCAAAAACAATTATGCACAGAGAATATGCGGTACAATATTCAACGATAAACAGTTGAATCTATATGACTGTAAATTCGAGAAGAATTTCGCACCTAGCAACAAATCATGCAGAGATGCTTACCTAAAAACTAGGGGAAATATTGTTAATAAGGGAAAAATGACATTTGACAAGTGTAATTTTAAGAATACAATATTATTCTGTATTGAACTTGTTAAATTTTCACCTACAATCCCTCCAAAATACAAATTGTTTTTGATAATGTTTTCATTATATGGGATGATAATCGGATGTTTTGTTACATGGACATTATCTAATCTGAATAATCCGGTTACAAGGTTTATTAGGATATTGACCCTATTATGCTTTGGGATTTTTATGATATATGTATTTGGAATGGTTATTGAACATTATGCAGAAAAATATATTCAAAAATTCATGCGAAAACATGGATTTGAGACTTATGAAATATAAAGCGGAATATATTAAAACAGCACATCATAATTAACCAAAAAAGGATGTACATGGTATTGAAGATTGGATATGAAGGGTGTTGTTATCCATCATTAAAAAAAATAATCACTGGGAAAAAATGCACCTCAAATAACTTCAATTAAATTATAATTATGATTAATTAAATATACTATATTCTCCAAATATATAAAAAATATTGAAGATAAAATTGATATTTTGAAGTAGATGGTTAAAAATTAAAAAAACAAATATTTACATGTATATGAAATTACTGGAAACGGTTATTATGGGATAGTTATTAATTTTCAAATCCAATTTCAATAACACCAACCACCTTAAACCAGCATCCAATAGGGATATAAAAAAATCCGTGGCTGATTTAACAAGAATACTATAACCAAAAAAGTGGAGGTAGAACTCATGAAGGAAAATGATAAAAAGAATTTCACATATCTAAACGAATTGATTCACTCAGGAGTAAAAGATATTGATTTGAATTATGATATTCTTCTGGATGAAGATGAGAAGAACAATTTCTCCAAAGGAATAATGGTAGACGTTGATGGTATTACATTAAAGGGCAACGGACACGATATCGATGCGAAGGGATTGACAAGAATATTCACAATAAAATCAAAGGATATAACCCTTCAGAATATACACTTCACAAATGGGCATTGCTTTGAAACTTTGAAAGATGAAATGACCGGTGAAGGAGCAATTTATACTGTATTGGCCGATTCAGCAGTCACTATCGAAAACTGCACATTCACTCAAAACAAGTCTGATAATATGGCCGGATGCATCTTTAATAACGGCATTATGGATATCCACGATTCAACATTCAAAGACAATTCGGCCAATAGAATATGTGCGGTGATATTCAACCTTAACAAGCTCAAGATAGATGGCTGTAGCTTTGATAACAACTTCGCACCAATGGACAACTCATTCAAAAACAGTTACATCAAAAGCAGGGGAAATATCGTAAGCACGGGAGATCTGACAATCCACAACTGCAAATATGGCCAGAAAAAGCTTTACAATTATGAAATATTCAAATACCTTTCGGAAAAAATCGTAATCTACTACTTTATTATAAGCACCATCCTGATAACAGTGTCTATTCTCTTAGGGATATACCTCCTAGTTATGTTTATAGCAAATCGATCATTTATAGTTCCGCAATATACCGAAAACTTCATGACACTGACATTATTCAATTTTATAATATTCATGGCTGTATCTGCAGTCATAATTGAGATAGAATCCAAAATTAGAGAAAACTTAAAAAAACAGGGACTTGATTATCCTAACACATAAAGGGGATGAGAAAAAATGATGGCATTACATTTTATGTGAAGCTACGAGTCATGATAACTCATGGCTCGAAATCAATGTCAATCAGTTAAATGCAAATAGCAGATACAACAAGATGATTAAAAACAATTTATAGGGAGAATGATAATATGAAAGTTATATTCGTTTGTCATGGAAACAGCTGCCGAAGCCCAATGGCCGAAGCAATCTTCAAATCATTAGTCACCGACGTCGAAGTAATATCGGCGGGACTATATGCCCCAAATGGGGAAAGAGCATCTGGCAATGCCATAAAAGTATGCCAATACAATGGTCTTGACCTGTCAAATCACAGAACAAGAAACTTCAATGATCTTGATATTGATGATGACGATTTGATACTGACGGCGACATGCGACATCCGTGACAATATCAAAGAAAACCAGGGAAATTTAAAAGTCTACACGATAAAGGAGTTTGCCGGAGAAGAGGAATATCTTGACATTAAAGACCCATATGGTGACGATTTAGAAGCATATGAGACATGCTACTGTGAAATCAAGGAATATCTTGAAAAAATCGTTGGAAAATACGATTTCTGAAAAACATAAATATTTTTCTTTCCAAACGCCTTTAAATACTTTGAATATACATACACTATAAAGGAGGAATATAGTATGAAAATTTGGAAATTTTTTATTATGGCTGTACTGGTATCCTTGTTAATAACAACAGGTGCCGCAACGGCAAATGAAAATATAACAGTTAGTCACTATGCCGAGATAGCAGAAGCAAGTGCTGACGGCATCCAATCAGAAAACCAATGCAATTGCAACATGCAAAACAATCAGAAAGTCATTAAGACATCCTCGAATACATATGACGTAAACGACTACAACACACTTGAACAGGCCTTGACCGACAGTACATACGATACTGTTACCGTTAACGTACAGTCGGACATAACATTGACAAACACCATAAAGCTCAACGAATCCATAGGACAACTTTACATCAACGGTAATGGAAAATGCATTAACGGTGACAACGCATATCAATTCATGGAAATACCTGAAAATTCCATAGTCAATATCAGCAATATCAAGATAAGCAATTGCCGTTATGAACATTCATGGTTTGGCGGAGGAGCCATATACAACAAGGGAACCCTTTCAATAGCCAATTCATCATTCGACAACAACTATGCAATGTACGGTGGAGTCATCTACAGCTACATGAACAATCTGACGATAACGGACACCGAATTTATCGAAAATCATGCAGGCGACGACGGAGGAGTCCTATACAGTCTGGGTAACCTTACGATAAAAAACGTGACCTTCAAAGACAACGATGCAGTTGAAAGCGGTGGAGCAATGATGATTGAAAGGGGAAACGTAAACATAACCGATTCCACATTCACAAACAATACTGCCCGATATGGAGGATCAATCGATAACTACGGCGGTGACGTCTACATTGCAAAGAGCATATTGAATAACAATAATGCCGTAGGCAACTGGAGCTGTGGGGCAGCCGTGTATAACTCCAACAGAATGACCATCACAAACACTACACTGGCCAACAACACTGCCGTGGAAAACGGCGGTGCAGTCTATACTACACGAGGCATCATAAACATCAAATTCAGCAGCTTTGACAACAACAGTGCAGGTTACGGTGCTGGAATCTTCCTAAACGGTACAGACAGTAACGTTACAAACAATAACTTCACCGGCAATCATGCACAAATCGGTGGAGCAATACTTGTGGTTAACGATAATAACATGTTGAAGGAGAATGTCTTTGAAGAAAACACGGCAGATAACGGCGGTGCAATTGCACTTAAAGGCTCAGCAAACACTACCATCACAAACAACACTTTCACGAATAACAACGCATCATATGAGGGCTCAGCAATATACGATGTGACAAACTCATACACGAAAACCATATGGTCCGATGAAAACTGGCAGGAAGAAACGATTACTGTAACACTTGGATCCAATCAGACAATAACTGACAATATATTCAATAGCAATCATGCAGACACTACCGGAAATGCCATCAAGAACATGACCCCTGCTACAATAAACGCTAATGTAAACGACACCACAAGCGGATGTAGCTCAACAATATACCTGAACACAACGGATGCTACCATAACGGGCAACACATTCATCGACCAGGTAACTTCAGCTACCGAATTGAAGGTAGAAATGATCGTTACAGGTGAATATGCCAATATAACGGCCAGAATAACCGTGGATAACGAAACCGCCGGTGACGTAAACAAGGGAAAGGTATCGTTCAAGATTAACGGCAAGACCCTGAAAGACGCTAGTGGCAAGGTAATCTACCTTAAGGTAACAAACGGCACTGCAATGCTGGAAAACATTGAAGTACTGCAGGACTGGCTGAAGGAAGGCTCAACCGTACAGGCAGTATACTCCGGATCTACCCAGTGCGAACAACTAAAAAGCGAAAAGGCACAGATAAGCATAATTCCGGTGGAGCTTACACTGACGGCAGAGGACGTGACGGCACAGGCCGGAAGTACTGTTACACTACGGGCAACCTTAAGCGACAATTCAATAAATACTGGTAAAATAGTGTTTAAAATTAACGGAAAGACTGTCAAGGACTCAAACGGCAAAGTCATCTACGCCAAAGTAGCAAACGGTACTGCAAACGTGGAGTACACATTGCCGGAAAATATGAAGGCCAAAGACTACACGTTAACGGCAGTCTTTACTGCGACAAACTATGAACGTTTGGAAGACAATAAAACACTAACTGTAATAACATAATTACATTAAAAATAGTTGTATTGAAGTGATATATTATATCACTTCCCATACTTTTTCTTTAAAAAGCTGTTCTGAAATCGGTATCAGTTTTCACATCATTAAACATTAATTCAGTTACAGATAATACACTTCTATAACATAACTTGTCAAATGTTATAAAATCAACTGCCTTTTCCATGTTCAGATTATAGTCATGTGCATCAAGAATTACCTGATTGTCAGGTTCATGCACACCAAGAGCCAATAACTCCTGATTAATACTTTCATAGTTATCTGCTCGTTTTTTGCTTAAATTTACCTTATTTAGCCAGGTATTTCTACGATTATAACTTTCAATGTTAAAATCATTCAAATATGAATGGATTGCATTTAATAACTCAGTTTTAAGTACCAGATCACCCAAGGAATACTTCTGCCAAAAATTATTAATAGTAACTTTAATATCATGATATTTAGCATTAAATGTATCATCATTTATGCTCATTCTAATTAAATCATGATTGTTAAAAAATTCCAGACCAGATTTTTCTATTAAGAATTTTAAATCATCAAAAAACTCTATTAATTCGTTGTTTTTTCTCTTAAATACTTTTATAAATTCTTTTTTTTACTAAATTTGACATGTAATAACTTCATATTCTTCAAATATAATGTTTGATGAATTATTGAATGGATCAAATAAAAATATATATTATTAAAATATTTTCACTAATTATAATATATTATCGTTATTATTTATATGTTTTGATATGAAAATGGATTATTGTTCAAAGTTTATACTTATTGGTGAGACATATATATGTCAAATTCCGGAGTAACAGATTATTACAATTTCAACATAAAAAAAGAAGTATAATAAATTAAAACAATAAATTCATAGTAAATTAATCATTTTAATCAATATTAAGATTTGGATTCTCTGGATTGATATTCATCAAATTTCTTCTTTAATTCAGGATTACTCATTATTTCATCCTTGGCCCAGCTGTCCATGAGTTCCAATATAGTATCATTATACCACTCATACAGTTCTGTATCATCAAATTCCTCAAAAAATGATGATTTATATAGTTCCAATACTTCTGACAATGATTCCGTCCTTGTTGTTGCTAAAAGTAATATCATAGCCAATTTAAAGAATCCGTCCTTATTTCCATATGCAAGCCAGTGAAGCAGTAATAAACTTAGCTTACTTATATCTCCATCCAGATATACCCTCTTATACTCCACAGCATGATTCATATCATCATCAAAATCGTCAAATAATTCCATAATCACTTCCTCCAATAAAATATATTATTCCATATAAATGGTAGTTTCATACACATAGTTTATAAAATATCCCATTATACACATTTTATCAGTTCATAAATCTTTTTTATTCTAAGCATTTCATCAGAAATACCTCCTCCATGCCTGTAACACTGTAGCATCTTCATATAAAATCCATGCAAATAAATTGTTATTGCTTTTAAAAACTGGAAGATTATTTGCATACTTGTACTTCTTTATCGTTGTCAAATAATGTCATATTCATATATACCTCAAATGAAATTGTAATTCTATTCAATAACTACCCGCATAGATACTCTGTAACCCATAGAATATAATGATTATAAAGATTGTGCTTTAATGATAATAGAGAGGTTAATTGATTCAAGATCAATCCATTAAATCAATTCATCAATACTTATTTGCCTGCTTTTAGAATATATCCATGACAATTTGATATTAACTAAGATACTGATAGTGAGAGTATCATAAAAGAATCAGGATATTAAAGTCTACAAATAAATCTTATGCAAAAAGAGAAGTTGCAGTTGAGGAAATTGAAGCTCTCTAAAGAAAATTATCTGATTATATTTATGGGGTTTAAAGATAATCATTTAAAGCCTTTAATAAAAATATTAATCATAAAATGATATGTAGAAAATTCCATTTGAAAATGTGACACATTTCTTCTGGCTTCAATAGAATTATTATTGGCTGCGACAATTGGCAAAGTGGATATGTGATGCATATCCACTTGAGTAGGACAAATAAAATAGGGGCTATTTTTTGCCCTGTAAAAAACAATAACCGCTTTTTGGAGGTAATTTATGACTAAACATGGTTTAAAATATTTAAATGAGTTGATTCATAGTGGAGAAGAAAGAATCGAACTGAAAGAGGACATAGTTCTTGATGAATCTGACTGGAAACTGTTTCCCGAAGGGATAATAGTTGACAAAGATATCGTCATCGACGGCAACGGCTTTAAAATTGATGCTAAAGGCCAGACCAGAATATTTAAGGTAAAATCAAAAGACGTCACAATCAAAAACGTCATCATAGAAAATGGTTTTTCAAATAAGAATGGTGGAGCGATATATATTGGTCATAATGCAAATGTAACTATGGAAAATACAACAATAAAAGGTAACCGTGCAAGATGGGGTGGTGCAGTATACAATTGTGGCCATTTAAGGATAGTAAACTGCTCACTAAACGGAAACATCGCCAAAAAGGGAGGATCGTTGTACAACAAGGGTTCATGTCTTGAAATTGACAATTCCAACATCTGCTACAATAAATCAATCTTTGGATATAACGAATACCATAACATATACCTATTTGGAGAAGGTGGAGCGATATACAATTCCAGAGGTAACCTAAATATAAATAATTGCTCACTTGCCCATAACACGGCTCAAAACCATGGCGGAGTCATAGACAATAGAAAAAATGCGACAATGACTTTGACTAAGATCATATTCAGAAACAATTTGTCAAGCTATGGCGGGTGCATAACGAATGAAGGTACAGGCATTATCGAAAAGACCATCATGCAAGAGAATATGGCCGAAGATGAGGGTTTTATTGAATATGGTGGTGCAGTTCACAATAAGGGTGATTTGACCATTAATGAATCCATATTCACGATGAATGATGCAGTTGAAGGTGGAGGTGCAATACACAATGATGATGAAGCAATGGTAAGATTAAGCGACACATTGCTGACAAATAACACGGCACATATCGGTGGATCGATAACCAATCACGGCAAATTAAACATAGACAACTGCATATTTAGAGAAAACATGTCAAAGGATGATGCAGGTGCAATAGAAAATTCCATACATGGAACAATAGAATTAACCAACAGCATCTTTACAAAAAACCTTGCGGAAGATAACGGCGGAGCTATATCAAATAACGGCACTATGCACATATCAAATACCACATTAAACTACAACGTTTCCGGAAAAACAGGAGGAGCGATAATTAATTGGATGGTCTCCAGTTTTACGGGTAATTCAAAAGCAATTGGCAAAATTAATATTAAAAAGTGCCTGATTGAAAACAATGTTGCAGAACGTGAGGGTGGAATCGCAAACGGCGGTAGCCTAACCGTGAAAGACACCATCATCAAAGACAACACATCAAATGATGATAATGATATTCCTTCAAGTCCTGAGAAAGTATTTCTTAACCCATTTTAGTCATTGATGGAAATAGATAAATGACAAGAAAATCTGCCAGGTTTAAAAAATACGAAAGGCATATCTTCATGGGATTAATAGAGCATCCAAAGTAAAGATTTGAATATAATACCCGACAGAAACGGGATATAACCACTAAAAAAACGTACTTGATAACTCACCCCCCATACCTTTCTTTTTGGATAAGATATTATCTAAAAAAAAATACGTAAATTATCCGATAAAACTACTAAAGAATTATCTTTAAAACATATAATAGTATCCTAAAGCATATATCATTGATAGATAGACCGATAGACATACGAAATCCATAACTTGAAGGGGGTTCAAGAAATGAATGAAGACGTGAAAAATTTTACATACTTGAATGAACTGATTAGAAGCACAGAGAATGATATCACACTGGAATATGATATCAAAATGAACCGGGATGAATTTGATAAATTCCCGGAAGGAATAGTAATTGACATCGACGACTTGACCATAGACGGTAACGGTCACAGCATAGATGCCGATGAAATAACCAGAATATTTAAGATAACCGGAAAAAACATCAAAATCAAAAATATAACCCTTAAAAATGGATATTCAACAGACTGCGGAGGTGCAATAGCCAATACCGGCAGTGCAACTATCACTAAGAGTGCATTGAAGTGGAACACTTCTGATATAGATGGAGGTGCAATATACAATGATATTGGTGGAAAAACAACTATCATAGACACTGAAATTGAAAACAACCTTGCAAATATTGATGGTGGAGGCGTTTTCAATTGGGGCACATTAAGAATGATAAATTCAAAATTGAATTGGAACAAATCCCAAATGGATGCAGGAGCTCTTCATAATGGGGGAATGACCTATAAAAGCTCAATATCAAAACACAAATTGAAAGATGAAAAAGATATCCTGTTGAACAATGCGGTCGCATTCATTGAAAACTGCGATATTACGGGAAATGTTGGAAGAAACAGCTGTGGTGCAGTATTAAATTGGGGAAGATTACAAGTCAAGGATTCTATGATAAATCATAACCTGACAGAAAAAAGGGGCGGAGCAATTAACAACCAACGTTCAGCTTCAGTGATACTTGAAAATGCTATAATTAAAAACAATGTTTCAAATAAAAATGGGGGAGGAATATACAACCTTGGAAACGTAAAGGTCAATAAAAGCACGTTTTATGATAACTTTGCAAAGAACAACGGTGCTGGAGTTTTCAACCGTCAAACGATGATCATCACCGATACCAAATTCTTAAACAACACATCCACGAAAAACGGAGGTGCAATAAACAATGAAAGTGGAACAGTCACACTAATTGACACGAGGCTACATAGAAACGAGGCACAATATGGGGCGGCCATAGCAAACAAGGATCAGATGACCGTGAAAAAAACAGATATGTTCAATAACAATGCTGAAAATGGAGCTGGCATGGCAAATATTGGACAGATTAGCATTAAAAAAGTTATATTCTTCCGTAATAGGGCAGAACATCTTGGAGGAGGTATTTTAAACTTCGGGCAGATGAACATAATAGGTGCAGTAATGCGAAATAACATGGCAAAATGTGGTGGTGCCATAGCCAACAACGGACAAATAAGCATGGAGAAGACATTATTACAGGATAGCCATGCAAATAAAAGTGGAGCTGGCATATACAATAACAAGGGGACAGTAAGTCTAAATAAGACTACGATAACGAAAAATGTAGCTAAAGAATGTGGTGGTGGAATCCATACGTGTTCTGGTGAAATAATTGAGGACAACTGTAAAATCGAAGACAACACCCCCGATAACGTACACAAGAAGTAGCTTCGGATAAATGTAATATCAAAGGTTTGAGTGTACATCCAATCTTCACAAAAAGCAATTTCCATTCATAAAAAGAATCATGATACAGTGATTAAAGAGAATTGAAAAAATGGCTAAAAAAAGCAGGTGAAAAAAGGATTATACTCCTTTTTTAATCCTAATTCAATTCGTTGATGCTTCTTCCCTTGGTTTCAGGGAATACCCATATCCATATACCTACAAGAAGTGCAAATACTGCTGCAATGGCTATGCCATAGCTCAAGTCAAAGTACGTTGCAACAAGAGTAATTATTACCGGCGTTACAAACTGTGCTCCACGAGCCAGGTTGAATACAGCTCCGACACCCGTATTTCGTATCTTTGTTGGAAAGAGCTCCGAGAACAATGCACCGAATCCGCCGAAGAATCCGGTTCCAAATCCTGTCAGGAACATGAATACGAAGATTAAATCTGGAATTGCGTCAATCTGATTCCAGCAAAGCGTTATCATGGATATGCTTAAGGCCATGATGAAGCTGTATATGGTGAATGCAGGACGTCTTCCAAGCTTTTCGGCTACAAAACCGAATGAGGTATAACCCATAAAGTCACCGCACTGGATGATTATAATACCGATTGTTGAACCTATCAGAGCTAGACCCCTCTCCTTGGCTAGATATGTCGGAAGCCATGAATAGGTAAACCAGTATGCGGACATACCGAATATGCATAAGATCAAGGATATGAGGAAGATTTTTCGATGCTCCCTTGAGAGTAACTCCTTGAACTCCTCAAATATGTTCTTGTTGACGTATTTGTCCCTGTTTTGAAGCCATACATCCGATTCCTTAAGATAATTTCGTATGTAAACTACCATGAGTGCGGGAATGATTGAAATTAAAAAGGTGAATCTCCATCCTATAACGGGACTGATTATGCCACCGACGATTGAAGCCAATATCACCCCAACAGGTGCACCGGACTGCATGAACGCTCCGAACTTGGCTCTTAATTTGTCAGGGAATGTTTCATTGATGTATATCTGACCGGTAGCCCATTCACCGCCGACACCAAATCCCGTGATGAACCGGAAGATTACCAATGAATAGAAAGACCATGTGAAGGCACACAACAATGTACCGATAGAATACACAATTATTGTCCATTGCAGTACCCTTTTACGGCCGTATTTATCTCCCAACGCTCCGAAAATAATTCCACCCAACCCTGTGGAAAACAGGGATATTCCCAGACATAATGAAATCATTTCAGCTGAAAAATTTAACGATGCCTGAAGCTGGGAAACCAGAAATGTAAACAGGACCAGATCATAGAAATCGAAAACCCAGCCTGCCCAGCTTAATGCAAAAACACGGTAATGATATTTGTTTAGTTTAGTTTCTTCATTCATTAACATAATAGAACAACCCTATATATTATAATAAGTATTGTTTAGGTATTAATAGTTTTAGGGAGAAATCTGCATAAGATATTGGAATAAGCATAATAGTATTCCGATTTCTTTAAGCATATCTTCAATTTGACTGTCATGAGAATATCCATCCATATAAATTGCCTCCAATTACTTTGATAATCGTTGTGTCGATGATTGTTATTGAAAG
>MUZY01000004.1:1660-12195 GCA_003266065.1 Methanosphaera sp. rholeuAM130 | reverse complement strand
TTTAACCAAATCAATCGCATGGGAATTAGGACCGGAAATCAGATGTAACGGTATAGCACCGGGACTAATCCACACGGCAATGGTAGACAGCATCGGTGGACCGGCAGCACTACAGCAGATGATTGATCAGTGCCCTGTAAAAAGGTGTGGAGAACCTGAAGACATTGCAGCAGTAGCACTCTTTTTAGCAAGCGATGACTCCGCATTTTTAGATGGACAAGTCATTAAAGTAGACGGCGGATTTGAAATATAATTTCATTAAAAATCTTCCCCACCATTTATTTTTAAATTAAACAATTATAACAAATCTCCAACATCCCATAAATATCCACAATATTGAATATGATAATTACCACAAGGAAAATGTGCCACTCCCCATTATCCGATTACATATACTGTAAGTAACGTGAATGAAGGGAATGCTCAAAAATATAACGTAATATCCATCGATTTACTACAGAAATAGTTAAATTTTTAAGGTTATGGAAACTAAAATATTAATAATTGATAAAAGTTAAATCTGTAATTATAAACATCAACAGTCAAATGGAGAAAGAAGATGAAATGGGAAGAAGTTTCTAAAGAAGAGGTTTTGAAATCATTAGAAACTAGTGTCAGTGGTCTTTCATCAAATGAAGCGATAAAAAGACAAAATGAATATGGGTTAAATACTTTAGTCGAAAAGGAAAAAAAATCCCAACTCAAAGAATTCCTATCCCAATTCACAGAACCACTAATGATTTTACTTATTATAGCAGGAATAGTTGCATTTCTAATAAATGACATCATTGATGCAATGGTAATCTTCTTTGTTGTTGTCTTAAATGCTATAATTGGATATAGACAGGAAAGAAAAGCTGAAAATGCTATGGAAAATCTTAAATCAATGACAAACAATACCACAATAGTTCTTAGAGATAACGAAAAAATCGAAGTAAATACTGATGAGATTACAATAGGAGACATTGTAATTGTAGAAGAGGGAGACAACATACCTGCAGATTTAAGAATAATCGACAGCTATAATCTAAAGATTAATGAATCATCATTGACCGGTGAATCCCTACCTGTACATAAGTCAGACGACGTTTGTCAAGACAATTCCCATGACAACATTGCATTCATGGATACTTCAGTAACAAGCGGCAGGGCAAAAGGTGTTGTAACGGCAATTGGAATGGATACGCAAATAGGTAAGATTGCAAGTTTAATTCAGGACGACAAAGAGGACACGCCACTTCAAATAAAAATCGACAAACTAGGTAAAACCCTGAGTCTACTTGGAATAGTAATATGTGTAGTCATATTCGTACTTGAATTAATTCAGGGAATTCCTGCGGCAAATACATTTATGACGGCAGTCAGCTTAGCGGTAGCGGCCATACCGGAAGGATTGCCGGCTGTACTCACGTTAACGTTAGCTTTAGGTATGCAGAAGATGGCCAAAAACAAGGCTATTGTAAGAAAATTGCTTGCAGTGGAAACCCTTGGTTCATGTAACGTGATTTGTACAGATAAGACTGGAACGTTAACATTAAATAAGCAGACTGTAACTAAAACTTACATTCTGGATAATGATATGACATTCAAGATAGGTTATCTGTGCAATAATGCCAAGATTGACAAACAGTCACAAACCAGGATAGGAGATCCTACAGATATTGCAATACTTGACTATACCATGACAAACAGCAATAAAGATTACGAATCAGAAAGAATTCATGAATATCCATTGGACAGCGCTAGAAAACGTATGAGCACGATTAACGTTATTGATGGTGAAAAATACGTTCTCGTTAAAGGGGCTCCGGAGTTACTCTTAGATTTATGCAACTATAAAAGTGAAGACAAAAAGGTATCCCCATTGGATGAAAACGATAAAAAAGCCATCCGACAAAAGGTTAAAGGATATACTGAAAATGCCTTAAGGGTAATATCATTTGCATACAAAAGGTTGGATGATGACTATGATGAGAATATTGAAGAACTGGAATGTGACCTGATATTTACAGGACTGATGGCCATGATGGATCCTCCAAGACCGGAAGTGTCAAAATCCATCGCAACATGTAAGAATGCTGGCATTACAGTAAAGATGATAACGGGAGACCATAAAAATACCGCCAGCAGTATCGCTAAACTAGTCGGTATCGACAATGCAGGAGATGTTTTGACCGGAGACGACATAAGCGATATGACGGATGACCAGTTAACTGATGCCGTTAAAAAATACAACGTCTATGCAAGGGTATTTCCGGAACAGAAGCTACGCATAGTAAAAGCACTTAAACAGTCCGATAAAATTGTTGCAATGACCGGTGACGGCGTAAACGATGCACCTGCACTTACAAACGCAAATATTGGAATATCCATGGGTTCAGGTACTGACGTGGCTAAAAACTCAAGTGACATGATACTTGAAAATGATGACTTTTCGACAATCATCTATGCCGTCAGGGAAGGAAGGACAATATACTCAAATATCAAAAGATTCATCAAGTTTCAGCTATCAACCAATATTGCTGCGATATTGACCATACTATTTGCATCACTTCTTTATATACCGTTACCGTTTAATCCGGTACAGCTATTGTGGATTAACATTATAATGGACGGTCCTCCGGCACAATCATTGGGTGTCGAACCGTCAGATAAGAATGTTATGAATGTAGCTCCAACGAAGGATAACCTGTTAAGCAAAGAAAACCTGCTTCACATAACATTAATTGGACTTGTAATGATGTGCGGAACGCTTGGTATTTACATCTACGAATTAACTAAGGGCAGTAGCTACTTGCTTGCAAGCAGTATAGCATTCAGCGTATTTGTAGTATACCAGTTATTCAACGTCTTCAACTGCAAAAGCAATAGCAAGAAAACCAATAAGACACTGTATATATCAGTAGTATTCTCATTCATACTGCAGCTATGTGCAATATACGTACCACAACTGCAGACAATCTTTAAAACTACCGCCATTAGCCCGGGTACTTGGATTTATATCGTAATTCTGGGACTGATGATATTCATAGCAGAACGCATCATAAGAGTATTTGAAAGGAAGATTTTTAAGATGTGAACTTACTCTTCTCCCCCACTTAACCATTTTCTTTTGAAATCACCATCATTGTAAATCAATCACAAAAAACTTTTAAGATATTACATCCATATCTATTATTAGAATTTAAGGACGTTAAGAAATGAGAGAAAACAATCTGATTATCATCTGTCTAACAGTTATCCTATGCTTGTTAATTGTGGCGGGTACATTTATCATTATCAATTCTAATAATGCCGATTCAAATAATCCAGGCATTATAGACAATATGATTAATAGCGTTAATCCAAGCGATAACTCCGCAAATGAAAATACCGCAGAAGGTTCTACTTCATCCGGTGAATCAAATCCCTTGGAGAAAATCAACTGGGCTACTTTCTATGCGGACGGCAATCCAAATACCGGTGAGGAAGTAACGGTCAACGTTGGCAGTCAACATGCGGGAAAAACAGTGTCATTATCCATGAACTATTATCGGGATGGTAATACGTTAATAGAAGAGCCTGCCAAAACATATGTCGTCAATGGCGAAGGCAATGTGTATATACCGGATACCACTTCAATGGCCAGATATCCGGACAAATGTACGATAACTGTTACATGCGAGGGACATTCTACCACCGCAACATGTAATCTGGAAAAACGCAAGGGAAGCCAGACGATATACTTTGACTAGAAAAAAGAGAATTTACATTGAATGAATACTCATTCAAATCTTATTTTATTTTAAAATATTTTTCAATATACAACTCCAAAAAACTATTTTAATCTATAGCGAAAAAATTGAAATATTAATAATTTTTTATATGATGATGTATATCTACACCATGCGAATATATATAACAGAAAACAACTTAGAATATAATTGAAAATAGCTATAAAAATAATGATAGTTATAGATATAACCACCATTTTAATTAATTACATAATCAATATAAAAGCATATAAAAAATTGTCAAAAATCATGCAATACGTTACATAAAAGCATCCCTTTCAAAAGAGTATTACCATCAGCAACAATATCCATTCATTTGTATTAATATAATAACGATTAATAATAAGATAAGAGATATCTTTTAATTGAAATCTAGTTTATGGTGAGTATTTTATGGAAAAATATTTAATTACTGGTGAAATCTACGATTGGAAAAAATCTTATGCACTTTTTTCGGATGGAGAATATTTTGTATGCCAACTCAATAGGGTTAAACTAATTAAACAACATAGCGAAAATGATTTGAAAGTTATTGAAACATTGAATGATTCTGATTTTAAAAATAAAATCCTAAACGCGAATAACAATTATTACCTATCGTTGGAATTTGAGGATACGGACAATAATAAAATAGTAATTTCCAATATTAAATGTTTTAGAAATCCGACATTAATCAGTTATGAATATGAACATTACAAGTCTTTAGTATAAACACGAATAAAAATCCAAATAAATATTAAGTTAGGTGCACAATATGACATTATCTTCTGATTTGAGGGAATACCTAATCGACAACGGGGCAAGCAAGGTGGGATATGCGGATATTTCAGACGTGACGATTATGCCGAAATTGAAATCCGGAGTGGTTTTTTACGTAACATACCCACGTGACATACTAAAAAGAATGACCAATGCACCTACAGAGGAGTACGTGTTAAAATTAGTGGACATCAACACCAAACTTGACAAACTGGGAATGCTTTGTGAGGAGTATCTGATTGAAAAAGGATATGAAGCTTATGCTCAGACAAAAGAGAGGCTAGGCAAGGATTTTGGTGAATTCAATTCATTTGAGTTGCCACATAAAACCTTTGCAACAAAAGCAGGTCTGGGATGGATAGGAAAATCAGCACTACTTACAACACGAGAGTATGGATCTGCACTACGATTGACATCCGTAATGACCGATGCTCCACTGGAATATGGAAAGCCAATACTTAAATCCAATTGCGGAAGCTGTAACCAATGCAAAGATGCATGCAAAGCAGGTGCAATCAGCGGCATCGAATGGAATTATAGATTGAAAAGAAACGATTTTTATAACGATAAGAAATGTGAAGAGTATGCCCTTAAGATATCCAAAATCAATCTGGGAAAAGCAGATACGGTATGTGGAAAGTGCATTTATGCATGTCCCTACACTCAAAGGTATATGAATGAAAAAAAGTAATTTTATTTTCATCTTTAAAGGTTATTTGGAAGTTACTCCCAAAAAATAAACTGAAATCCACAGAGATTTGAAAAAAAAGAATAAAATAGAAAATTTAATTAGTTTTACATTGTTACATTTTGGATATATATCGCATCATCCTTTGTACTTCCAAATGCGGAGTCAACAAAGTAGACTTCAGCACGTGCTGGTGTAGAACTTGCATCATCTGTCATTGCAGTTCCGGATACTTTCATTAGCTGATCTTTTTCTGGATCATTTACATTCCATACTAATGAACTTTTACCGATAACAGCATCATCATTATCATAGAAGATTACTTGCATTTCAAGGTAGCTGAAATCTTTTTTTGGTGTAACTTCACAGTTTACTTTGTACATGGAGTAACCTTCACTAACAATTGTAATATCAGATACGTTCAAATCGTCAGATGATGATGAATCAAAGAATCCTGCAGATACTACTGATGAAGCAGTCATTAAACCCAATATGATAAACAATGTAAACAGTACTTTCTTATTTACCATTATATTTTCCTCCCATATTTTTTATAGTTAGTTATATCAATATCAAAACTTATATAATTATGCCTTGTTTTTTTCTATAAATAATTTTACAATTACAATATCCAAATCAAAGCGATTAAAAGTATAGTTTTTTTAATGATTATTGCTTTTTAATTAAAAAGTAGTGTTTTAATCCAAGCGATTTTAATGATAACCATTATAATGAAATTATAGCTAAAAACAATAGAGAATATATAAGTAAATATGAAGACATTAAAAAAGTTCGCAACATTTAAATATCAAAAGAGAATATACTTAGTATGGTAAATTATATAGAGGTTAAAATTTGAGAGAAAATATGAAAATTGCAATTATCGCTACGGCTGTTTTAATATTACTTGGAATGGTTGTTTTTTCCACAAATGGCATTAATTTTACGGACAATAACACTACAAACGATACCAACAGTACATCAAATGATACCAACAATGTCAGCCTAGACAATAACGACAACACTACAAACGAGTCAACACAAACTACCTCAAGCAATAAGAAAACCCAAAACACTCAAACACAAAAAAGTTCACAATCAACGTCCAATTCAAAATCCGAAGTTCACAAAACATATTTTACCGTAGATGAAAATGAAAAAGGACAATATGAAGGCATGGCTCCGGGCAAATACGTTGAATCTTGGAGTGAAGAGTATGGACCGATAAGCTTAGATAGAGTTGGTTAAAATAACCAATTCTTTATTTTTCTACAAAGGACTGATTTTTTAAAATGACTAATTGAACTCATCACCCCAATCAAAAATAAGTAATACCACCAATAATAAATAATAATTTAAAGAAGCATATCTTTTAAATAGAAACCGGGAATTGTTTTTGAATGTCAACAGATGAAACATTGAATATATTTAATAATTATATTGGAGATACTGAATTTTCAGAGACTTTCAATAAATTATTGTCCGATAATCATCTCAATGAGAGTGATGGTTATCTGATTAAATTCAAGGTGTATAATGAAATCATGAAAAATAGGGTAAATGAGGATAATGTCATTAATCGTGTAAATAGCATTGCCAATAGATTATCCGATAGACGTTCCTACAAGACCCATGTATTTGACTATGACTATGAAATCATCCGATACTTATCCAATAGTGAGGACAACAAGATTTTCTGTGAAAACTGCGGTAACAAATTGTTATACATTGACAAATACTGTTATAACTGCGGAAAAAAACAAAACCCACAAATTACGCTGATTGAATTGCTTTCAAGTATCAATTCAGAATACATTAAACCGGGAGATATCATCAAGATTAATGAGGATTATTCCATTGACAAAACATCCTATGAGTACAACAAGCAAATTGATGAATCAAAGATTAATGAAAATATCGAATCCATATATAACCATGACTTCAACAAGAGAGAAATTGAACACAAATATCTTAGAATCGTACTTCTTGATTACATTAATAGAATGGGAAATCCAAGTTCGTTTATTGATAAATATCCCTATCATAATTTTGAAGAATTAATACTGACCATTCATGAGTTGGAAAATGAGAATCTGATTACCAAATCCATTAAAAATGTGATGAAAGATTATGTTTTGTTGTTCAAGGACAAATCAAGAGACAGTTTTAATGAAGTATTGCATAATGATTATAAGCTGTCAGAATACGCCATTTATCTTTTAAGTAATCATTCATATGTGCTGTTTTATTATAATGTGATAAAAAATAGTGTAATTGATGATATTGTTGAATATGATAGATTATGTCAAACAAAGGATACTAATCAGTCATTTAAAGAAGTCATATTAAATCTAATCCGCATTCTTAGAGACAAGTATTATCTTAAAGGATTTTATACCGAATATCATTCATCATTTGATATGGAAGCATATGTCCATGAACTGTTCGGAGATTCCGTTTATCGTATGGTTAGCTTATTAAAAAAGTTCATAATCAAATCAAGTTTCAACATTCAACTAGGCATAAATCCATTGGAAATTAATTATATGACCTATCTTGGAGATAACATTTATGCATCAAGGCTGAATTTGGATGATATCAAATACCTATTCAATCAGGCCTATGTTAACGTGAATAAGGAAGAAGCATTATTTGAAGAAGATGAATTATTGAATGTCCTGTTAAGTTATTTGAATGGAGAGGATATTGAAAAATTAAACTTCGATTTAATTAAAATATACTCTCAAAAACAATGAAAGTATTCTCATTTACATAAGGAGCATCTACCGCGATTTGAGCTTATCATAGGATTTTTCAAATAACTCTTTGTTTCTTTCTATCAGATGATGATACATATCATCGTTGAGTAAATCATAACCTTCAATTAGCATATCCATAATGTAGACATTTCTTAGAATTGGATTGTTGATTGTCCTCTCCTCAACACAAATGGGGTTTGCTATACCCTCGACGCCGTTCTTTTCAAACTCATCCCTTATCCTATTTTCCAAATCGTTATCTATAAAGTTGGACAGTATGCGTATAATACTATCGCTTATTCCACCGGCTATTATGAATGTGTTTAATAGAACTTTCTCATCAAATTCCAGATCTTCACATATTTGGTTAAATGAAGAGAACGATACATATTCTTCGGGAAGATAGTACTCTTCACTTTTACTTGCACAGTACTCCGATGCCAACAGTACCGGTGGAAGAGACGCTATTGTTTGTACAAATGCATCAAGTAAAGGCGATTTCTTAACGTTCCATATGCAGACCAATATATGTTTAAGGATTTCATTAAACAGATGATGTGTCAGTTCATGGATGATGGTTGCTATTTGAATTGAAGAATCAAATGATTTGTCTATGCATATCACATTATATGCATATTCACCATAGCTGTTTCCTAATTCTTTAGTAATCACTATTGAATATGCCTGTGCTATTGCAATTACACGTTCCAATGGAGTCATGTTTTTTCTATAGATTAATCTATTTTCTCCAATTTCAATAATATTCTGAATTATTACTTCATAGCTATCCAACGTTAATACTGTATCGTTTAATTTCTGATGATAATCTGTGTTGAATAAGTCATCCAATGAATTCAAGTTGCCATTGTTAAAAAGCAAATTGTCATTGTGGAGCAATTCATTACATCTTTGGCATAGTCTATCGTTTGAATTATTTTCATAGCCACAAATGGAACAGAATACCTTGGAAGTCATATTATGCACTCTAAAAAAATTAAAAAAAAGGGGGGATTATAAGTTAAAAAACTCCTTGGTATTCATTGTTACTTGTTTGGCAAGTTTTTCTGAATCGATATTCATTTCTTTAGCTATTCGCTTAAGTATATGAGGCAAGTACTTTGGTTCATTTCGATTATTCTTAGGTTTTTGTTTAAAATCTCTCGGTGTTAAAAATGGACCATCGGTTTCCACCATCAGTTTTTCCGGTGGAATTACCTTAATTGCTTTTAACAATTCGTCATTACGTCTATCATCACATATCCATCCGGTAACACCAATATAGCATCCTAAATCCAGATAATCTTCTGCTTCATATTTCGTACCTGTAAAACAATGCACAACTGATTTGTTTGCTATTTCTTTATGTTTTTTAAGAATTTTACTAAAATCGTCATATGATTCCCTATCGTGTAAAAATAATGGCTTGTTTAATTCTTCTGCGAGTACAACTTGCTTTTCAAACCATTCGCGTTGAACATTTTGTGGAGAGAAGTTTCTGTTATAGTCCAAACCACATTCCCCTATGGCAACTACACAACTATTACTTGCCAGGTTTCTTAAAGTTTCTATTGTATTTTCATCACAGGTCTTTGCATCATGCGGATGCACTCCACACGTTGAATATAACACATCAGGATATTTGCCGGCATATTCTGCTGCAAGTTTACTTGATGTTATGCTGCTTCCGGTTATGATGACTTTTGATACTCCTGCCTCATTTGCCTGATTTATTACATCTATTCTATCTTTATTATATGACTTATGCATTAAGTTTAATCCGATATCTATCAGTTCCATGAGATTACCTCTAATTGTTAATTGTAAAAGATTTGATTAATAATGAAAAAAAGTGAATGAAAAAGATTTATTCCTTATTATGAAAAAGAATAATTGAAAATCAAAGTGATAATATAATATCTATAGTTGATACGTTTGACGGTAAACCATTATCTTTAAATACTTCTTCAGTTGCTATGAATATATTTTCTATTTGGGTTTTAGTTACAAATTTATGTCTGACAACTTCGACAACATCAACGGCTCTATTGATAGCCCTACCTCTTGCTTTGATACTGATTCTTTTTACATCGTTGTTCATTAACGTAACGATTGATAAAACGTAATTCATTACCGGTTTATTCCCAATGTAAATAACCTTTCCATCAAATTCTGCATCCCGACGTTTATTTTCTTCGTTCCTAATGGCTTGAGCTTTTCTAGCTTCTTCTCTAGCTTTTTCTCTAGCTTTCCTTCTTATCTCAGCTTTTCTTGCCTCTTCAGCTTTTCTAGCTTCTTCAGCTTTCCTTTTTTCCTCAGCTATTCTGGCTTCCTCAATCCTTCTGGCATTTTCAGCTATTCTGGCTTCTTCAGCTTTTCTGGCTTCTTCTTCTTTAGCAAGTCTAGCTTCTTCTTCTTCAGCAAGTCTGGCTTCTTCTTCAAAAGTTTTTCTTTCCAGATTTTCTATTTTTTCATCAGGGTCAAAATCATCATCCATGTCAATAGTTTCATCAATAACATTTTCTTCAAAAGCGTCTTCAACAAAATTATCTTCAACAA
>MUZY01000004.1:244-1593 GCA_003266065.1 Methanosphaera sp. rholeuAM130 | reverse complement strand
CAACAAAATTATCTTCAACAAAATTCACAGCGTTCTCTTCAATATCTTCTTCTACAGCATTTGTTTCGATAAGATTATTTTTACGTAATAGTTGTGTAAATGATAATTGCTCGCTCATCATAAAACCTCAAAATTTATTATCTATATATATTTTTATACTGCATTTTTAATATATCCTTGCTTTATTATCAAGTGAACATTAATTAGTAATTGATTAATAAATTAAGCTATATCAAAAATAATGAAAAATTAACTAATAATACTACCAAAAAATAAAAATTGTAAAATAACAGCACCGAATAAACATCATATTAATCCAAAATTACGAATCAATAATTATTTCATTAAATTAAAAACCGTGCCGTTCAAGAATATGATACATCTTATAACGCGGAATTTTTAGAATATCATGAGTATTTCTACGATTGTACATTGGAGACAATTCATCAATCTCCTTAAATACTCGTCCTTCAGCTATTCTGATTAGATATTTCATGTCCTTATCCTTAATTATGGCATCTTCATCAGAAATAATTCTATCAATAAATTCTCCAAGTTTAATTATCTCAACTGCCAACAACCCATTGTATTGAATGTCATATTCCTGACAATATGACAGCAGATACTTATAATAATATTTTATAAAAATCAATTCATCCTTGATATCCAAGTCTTTTAATGTTAATTGCTTACCGTTCATAAATATTCCAACTTAATCAGTAATTAGGTATTTGTCATTAGACATTAAAGAATTTTCCCAAATTTACAAAGTGAAATGATATTCGATTATACTGTTTTTAGAAAATACTGGTTAAAGAAATATTAAATAATACAATATACAAATATAATAATTAAGAATAAAAAATTTTTAATGATAACTCATTTTAATGAAAATTATCATACTATTTTTTTAAAAAAAACAATCGGATTGAAACAGATGGATTATAAAATAGAATTATCAAGTGACGATGTAGCAAAAAATTGGTATAACATAAATGCCGATTTACCGGTAGAATTACCGGCACCTAAGAATAGTGAAGGAAAAGATCAAATCGGTACACTACCGGACATATTTGTAAATGAATGTTTGGCACAGGAATTTTCAACTGAAAGATACATAAAAATACCTAATGAAGTAAGGGAATTATATCAAAGGTTAGGTAGACCAACACCATTATGCAGAGCAAGGGGACTGGAAGAAAAATTAAACACTCCTGCAAAAATTTACTATAAACGGGAAGACTCCTCACCAACAGGAAGTCATAAATTAAACAGTGCTATCGCACAGGCATACTTTGCAAAGAAGGAAGGGGTTGAAAAACTCACTACAGAAACCGGTGCAGGCCAAT
>MUZY01000004.1:0-148 GCA_003266065.1 Methanosphaera sp. rholeuAM130 | reverse complement strand
TCAGAAAAACAATTATGCAATTATACGATGGAAACATATACGCTTCCCCAAGTAACAATACAGAAGTTGGAAGAAAAATCTTGGAAGAAACCCCAGATCATCCAGGTTCTTTAGGAATTGCAATATCCGAAGCTGTAGAGGATGCCTT
>MUZY01000101.1 GCA_003266065.1 Methanosphaera sp. rholeuAM130 | reverse complement strand
TGGAGGAGCAATAATTATCTGGGATGGATGTACAAGCATCAATAACACTAATTTAACCAATAATATGGTTTACACACATGATACATCTGAATTATCAGGTGGATACTATACAGAAATGTCTGGTGGAGCTATAGATAATAGGGGTAATTTAACAGTTACATACAGTATGTTAAACAATAACTTCATTGATGCACCAGAGGGACATGGTGGTGCAATATTCAACTTTATGGGTACAATGACATTAAATCATACCACCATGGAAGATAACAATGCAACAAATGGGGGAGCAATATTTGCATATGCAGGTAGTAACGATGATCAGGTAGTACAATCAAGTCAATACTTCTCAAACAGTGAAGATTCAACAAATCATTATGGAATAACAATAACAAACAGTATATTAAAAAATAACAAGGCATTATTGGGTGGTGCTATCTACAATAACTTTGTCTTTATAGACATTAATAATGTAACCCTTAATAATAACAGTGCATTTGCTGGAGGGGCAATATACAACTTTGCATATCCGGAGCAATATCCACAAGGTCGCTTGCAATACAATAACATGTATCTGTTGGGAGTTATAAACTTAACCGATAGCAGATTAACAAACAACAATGCATCATATGGTGGTGCAATCAGGAATATTGGGGGTAATCTAATAGTAAACAACACAACCCTTGAAAAAAATAATGCAACAGGATATGGAGGAGCAATAGAAACAGGAAATGGAGTTGTCATAATTGAAAACGCAACATTAAACAATAACACTGCTAATCGTGGAGGAGCAATACACAATACAGTATTTGAAATGATAACTGTAGTATCTGATGAAACCACAAAAAAAGTCAAGTCAATTAAAACACAGCCAAACACGGCAGATGAAATATTGCCAGTATCATACAGTAATGTATTCATAACAGACACCACATTAAAAAATAATAAAGCAGTAATCGGTGGAGCAATATACAATGAAAAAGGTATGTTAAACGTAACCGAAAGCGTATTTACTAACAATACAGCGGCAAATGCATCAGCAATATCCAATTATGACAAAGCATCAATCTATAACAACACATTCAAGACAAATAAGGCAAACATGAAAGGCAAGGCCATAATAAATGATGGAAACGCAGAAATAAGGGATAACATCAACGATGAAATCTCAATCTACTATGGTACAATATATACTAAAGCAGAAGATGTAAGCGTAATAAGAAACATATTTGATGATGGAATACTCTATACGACAATAGAAATAACCGTGAACAATTCCAATCCTAATGTATTTGATGAGGTTGAAGTATCACTCTTGTTTAAGGATCATTTCAACAGGACAATCCCTAGTCAGCTAATCAACTTAAAAATAGGTGACAAGACATACAATGTAACCACAAAAACAGATGGAACAGCAACACAGAAACATACACTCACAACCAATGTGACAGATGTCATTGCCACATTCGCCGGAAATGATGTGTATAACAAAACAAGTAATTCAACTGTAATCAATGCCAAAAAATTGAACACAAAAATATCACTCACAACATCAAACAGCACACCACTAAATAATACACCGATAACCATTACTGCTACGTTAAAGGATTCTAAAAACAATAATGTATCCGGTCAGAATATTCAATTGAATATTGCAGGTAAAAGTGTTACAGTTAAAACAAATGCCAGTGGTATTGCAACATACAAGTACACTCCAACAAAGGTAGAAACCCAGACAATCAATGCAACATTTGCAGAAAACAACCAATACACAGGCAGCACGGCATCAACAAAGATAACAGTCAAAAAACTAAACACTAAACTAACGTTAAATGTATCCAACAGCACACCACTAAATGCTACTCCAATCAATGTGACAGTAACACTAACAGATTCCAACAATAAAGCAGTAGCAAACCAGAATGTAACATTAAATATAGCAGGTAAGGATTACACGGTGAAAACTAATAATAATGGTGTAGCAGTACAGGCATACACTCCAACCAAGGTTGAAACACAATCAATCAAGGCTACATATAATGGAAACAGCCAAAACAATAACAGTACAGCAACTACCATCATAACCGTTAAAAAGTTAAACACTAAATTAGCACTTAAAGTGTCCAGCACTTCACCTGTAATGAACACATCCATAAGCATTACAGTAACATTAACTGATGCAAACAATAAACCGGTAGCAAATCAGAATGTGACATTAAAGGTTGCAGGTAATACATTTACTGTCAAAACCAACAGTAATGGAACAGCTGTACAATCATACACGCCTAACAAGGCTGAAAACCAGACAATTACAGCTACATACAATGGAAACAGTCAGTTAAACAACAGTACGGCAACTGCTAAGATAACTGTCAAGAAGATCAATACGAAAATAACGCTAAAAGTATCCAACAGCACACCGGTAAAAGATACAACAATCAACATAACTGCAACGTTAACTGATTCAAACAATAATAAACTGGCAA
>MUZY01000177.1:1946-7533 GCA_003266065.1 Methanosphaera sp. rholeuAM130 | reverse complement strand
AAAATATTTTTGGCCAAGTCTCATGTTTATTGTAAATACAAATACATCTTCAAGGTATACCCTTATATCCAAAAACAACAATAAAGATACTTCTGTATTAATAATTTATATTTAATTATTAATAAATGATTTGTTTTCCAACTCATTTTTTTGGACACATTCTTAGAAATATCAATTTAACTTTTTCGACTAATAGTAAGAATGCCATATATTAAGTGTTGGATAAAATAATAAAAATTAACTTAATTAATAGCATTGTCTTAGCCGAAATTAAAGTATATGAAAGTTTTAGCCGATTATTTTTACTTTCAATTCAAGTAAAAAATTGACTACATGACACCCCGTATATAAAAGCGTTGGAATATGAAGACGAACAAATCCCATAACAATATCTTTGATTTAACCCCAAAATACTCCCCCACTTATTTTTTGATTATTTTAGAGATTAATTTGTGAACGATACAACTATCACCGACATTAATAGAAAATCGGGTAAAATCTCACCCATTATTGAAATATTCTTATCGTTATATGATATTTATTGAACAAATAAAATAATATAAATAGTATTCTTGATAAATTTTATAATCTAAGAAAGACATTATGTATAATATAACAATAAATGATTATGAGATAAAAGTAGAATGTGCTGACACGTTCCAAAAAAGACTGTTCGGCCTTATGGGAAAAAGAGAATTCAATGGACTGCTCTTTAAACAAAGACACTCCAACAGGTTTTCATCATCAATACACACCTCCTTCATGAAAGTACCCATCGACCTGATATACGTAGACTGTGATATGAGAATAAGCCAGGTTACGACGCTGAAGCCATGGCGGATATTCATACCAGACAATGACAATAGCAAATATATACTGGAATTACCCGAAAATAGTATTAATAGAAAAAACATAAAGATTAATACAAAAGTCAAAATAGTGGAATCCTATGAATGATGATGCAATACCAAGGGATACTCCCCCATATGCAAGGAAAAAAATCCAAACGGCCATGAACTACACCCGAGACAAACTGAAAAAGGGAAAGTTCAACGAAAAGGAATTTGAAATGGTGACCATACCCCTGAAGACCGATAAAATAGGTGAAGAATTCGACAATTACACGATCATTCAGCTGACAGACATACACCTCGGCCAATGGATAACAAAAGAAAAACTGGTAGGTATCGTAAAGCTGATAAATAAGGAAAAACCTGATTTAATAGTCCTCACAGGAGATTACATATCATATGATACTGGAAAATGTCTTGATGAACTTGAAGAATCGTTGAAAGAGCTAAAATCAAGGGATGGTATCATATCAGTACTTGGAAATCATGATCATTGGATTAATCCCATTAAGGTAAAACGTTCACTCGAAAAATGCAATATAATCAACCTTGAAAATGAGGTGTACACCATCTACAAAAACAATTCCAAACTGCAGATTGCCGGTGTTGACAGCATAACATACAATAAGGACGACATAGGAAGGATAGTCGAACGATTGGATATGAATTATCCGGCCATAATGTTAGCTCATGAGCCTGACTTTGCGGATACGACGAGTACCATCGACTCGTTCATACTGCAGCTGTCAGGCCACAGCCACGGCTGTCAGATAAATATACCCAAAGTGGGAACACCAATAAGGGGAAAAAACTTCCTTAAATATCCATCGGGCAAATATAAGGTTAAGAATATGATTCAATATACCAGTCGCGGGATAGGGACAAATGCATTCTGGCTAAGAATAAACTGTCCTCCTGAGATTACGAAGATAATACTGAAGAAGGTGTGGAAATGAAGATATTATGGGCAATTACAGGTGCAGGTCACCTGCTCAAAGAGAGCATTGACGTGTTGGAAAAACTATCCGATAAACATGAAATAACTGTGATATTATCCAATGCGGGTTCGGAAGTGCTTAAGCTATACGGTTATGACAAGAATGTGGATGAAATAATAAGAAGAAATGACGGCATAATCATTACGGAAGAGGAGGAAAAATACAGTTACCCATTCAGCGGCAAACTGACGCACGACAAATATGACCTGGTTGTCGTATCTCCCGCTACGGCAAATACCGTCGCCAAGACAGCACATGGGATAGCCGATAGCCTGGTGACAAATGTGGTGGCCCAATCGGGCAAGGGTCGGATAAAATGTATTGTAGTACCTGTAGACTACGAGGAGGGAGCTGTAACCACAGTCATACCTCCATATATAGACAAAAAACTATGCATAGAATGTGATGAATGTGTGGAAAGCTGTGCATTCAATGCATTGAATCCACCGGTACTAAATACTAAAAGGTGTACCTGCTGTGGAAAATGCGTTGATTCATGTTTGCAGGACGCCATAATAATCGGACGCAAAATAGAGTTATACATCAGAAAAGTAGACGCCGACAATGCCGGAAAATTGGAGGAAATTGAAAACATAAAAACATGCAGACATCCCTACGATGTTTTGCCATACATTATCAGAATGGAAAAATCATTGAAGTGATTCAATAATTTAACAAGTGGAATAAATCCACTTTTACAAATAATTTCCTTCAAACAAATGTCCCGTTTAACCAAATCCCACATTTTATATCCAAATCAGTGAGTTAAATCCTCAATTCATATTCCTTTTGAAGAATTTATACACGTTTTCTGCACCGAATATTTCGCCGGGATCTGACCAGTCACGTGGACATAGGATAAATGGTTGTTGCTGTGTTCCACCTGCTCCACCGTGACTTCCTATCAACTCTTCAAAAGCATAAACCTCGTCATTTTCAACATCATATGTGCTGTTTACAAGTATATCCGGTACATGTTTGAATTTGTCCGTTCTTTTAAGCTGTTTAATGATATTCTTTCCATAGACCTTTAAGAAGTCTTCTCCTACCAGTTTATTATCATCAAGATAGTATACATTGTCATCAGACAATACAATACTGCCATATAATGCCGATTTTACCAGTACAAATCCNNGTAAAGTATATTAATCCCAGATTCCCAGAGGCAAGTACTATTGACTGTGCATCATTCTTAGTTATAACTTCATCATTATTCAAATCCACATCCAATGAATATTCATCGTTTATCTTGTTTAATTTATCCATCATTGGTTCATTACCTTTTATTAAAACCATTTTATTTTTAAATTCATCTATAGGTAATTTATTACGTGCCTTTATTTTGATATTTGAAAGTTGTTGCCTTGAGCTATCCACACGTTCGGTTATATTTTCCACATTGTTATCGAGACGATTTGTGATACTGTCCTTGGTATTGTCGATACGCCCGGCGATATTGTCTTTGGTGTTGTCGATTTTTTTAGTGATTCTTTGCTTATTATATTTCATGTATGACTTAAGTTTTATCGTCTCAAGCAGGTGATCATCATTTGAATGAAGTATACTGTGGATTTTCATTGTTTCAGGTATGTTTTCTTGAACCAAATCATCCAATGTCTCATCATATTTCTGTTTGAATGTTGGCCCCTGTGNNTATATGCTTAAACTGTTTATCAATCTGTTTTAATGCATAGAATGAATCAAAATCCCTTATACCAGAGTGATGTGCTATTTCATCATAACCCATGTATGTCGAGTATATCACGTTATATTTACCTGAATATATATCCCCTATCAATGAGTATGTTGATGCTTCTCTCATCACGACATTTGCCCCCGCCCTTGCAATGAAATATTTAAGTCCCCTATGCATACGTGGCTTTTTATTGGTAATGAGTTGTCTTATCCTTGAGGTTACTTCCATCAGCATATCAAATGCGAACAATAATAACAACCTGGCAATGAAATATGGCGTTGAATACAGATAATACCATGATTTTGAATAGAAATTCTTAAGCTTGCTGTAGGTTAAAAGATAATCCTCGGCATCACCTGAAAATAGATTACTTCTACTTGCTCCATGATCTGACAATAGTCCTTTCTTGTTTGATATTCTTTTTTCTATTTTACCTGCATCGGCCAAGGAGTTTGATGATATTATCCTGTTATCATTTTCCTTTTCAACCCAACGGAATGCCACTATATCTTCATTGTTTCCATGTAATATTCCAGCCTGTGATGCACCGGTTTGACTGGATAAATCTGTCTGCCATGATAATAATTTATGTGTGGATTCAAGCAAACGTTTCAGATGAGGCATATGTCCATTATCTATTGCATCTGTTAAAACATCTTTTGCCAGTCCATCAATTTCAATAAAGAGATATCCATCCGTTTTACTGATTTTATCACTGTTTAATTGATTTCTTAAAATACGCTGATAATATGATTCATCCATGTCAACGCTTAGAAGTATTGATAGCAGGGAGTTTATCAGTCCTATTATCAGGGGCACTAGAAAGAGTGACCATCCACTTATTTGAAATCCACCTAAATAACCACTCATGAGCCATAGCAGGAATCCGTCAATCAGAAATGTTCCAAAGCCCAATGTGAATACTATAAATCTCAGTGAAATATATGATATTGTCGGCCATAATATTGCATTTAAAATTGATAACAAAACAATTATCATGAATGTTGTTTTGAAGTCAGTGATTGTAATCAGTAAAAAATAATTGTTAATGATAAAAAACAACAATACCTCTAACAAGAGAAATATTGATAACTTAAATAATCTGCTTAGATTTCTTCTGACAACATTTAACATATTTTAGATAACCTCCCAGAAGAATCCATACTAAAAAAAGAAATTGGATAAGAGGGTTGTTAAAACCCTTTTTTACTTGTTTTTATTTAAAATTCAATGTAGTCGTAACCTTCAGCACCTTCATCAAATGCATAGTGTACGGTTGTGTAGTTACTCATGTATTCAGTTACATCATCCGTTACATCCTTATTATCCATAACTACTGCTTTGATAAATTCGGCCACGTCTTTCATGTTGTCTTCTTTAAGTCCACGGTGGGTTAATTCCTGTGTTCCCATTCTGATACCTGATGGGTTGTCACTGTTATTTACGTCATCCCATGGAAGAAGGTTTTTGTTTAGGATTATATTGTTGTATTGAAGTGTTTTTGCCATTTTGGATACATCACCAAGTTCTGCTACATCCATAGCTACCTGGTGGGATTCGGTAAATCCCTGGTCTTCACATAATACATTGAATCCTAATTCATACAGGTTTTGGGCTAATGCCTTAGCGTTGGCTATGGTTTGTTTTGCATAGTCTTCACCATATTCCAGCATTTCAGCTGTTGCTATACCCAGTCCTGCCATGTGATGTAGGTGATGGTTACTTACCACACCAGGGAATACACAGTTGTCGATTTTTTTATGCAATTCTTCTTTACAGAGGATGATTCCACCCTGTGGTCCAGGGAAGGTCTTATGTGTACTACCAGTTATCATGTCAGCACCATCTGCTACCGGGTCTTGGAATTGTTTTCCTGCAATTAATCCTAACACGTGTGCTCCGTCATAAATAACCTTTGTACCTGTTTCCTGTGCTACTTCCACTGCTTCCTTAACTGGCTGTGGGAATAAGAATAAACTTCCTCCAAGTACCATTGCTTCAGGTTCCTTATCTCTCATTTTTGCTGCAAGTTTATCCATGTC
>MUZY01000177.1:0-1832 GCA_003266065.1 Methanosphaera sp. rholeuAM130 | reverse complement strand
GGCTGTACATTTGCATGGTCACATCCGAAGAGTTCCTTTGACAGGTCAATTGTTATCTGTTCAATTTCATCAATGTAGTCGCATCCTTCATATAATCTTTCGCCAGGAAGTCCCTCAGCGTAACGGTGTGAAAGGTCACTTGCTACTGCTTCACGTACAGCTCGACTGGTAATATTTTCACTAGCTATTAGGTTTAAACTATTTTTCATCCAATTATGATGTTCTTTTGTTAAGTTTTTTATTTCTTGTGCTTTTTCTAAATTAGACATTGAATTTACTCCTCCAAAAAAAGATTTAATAAACGTAAAATATTATGAGATATATTATCCAATTATATTATTAATATATATTCTTAATCTTATATTAGTTTTATCAATTAGAAATCTTGGAAGATTCTGAATAATATTTTTTCAATGAATTCCTCGGATACTTCCCCTATTGGTTGACAGCAAAATACATCCCCATATTTGTATACTCTTTTAATATCATCATAGAAATAGTTTACAATAGATGATTGGTTGTTTTTGAGATGTATTCCATAAATTATAAGTATGGAATAATAACCATTTCATCATGATACCTCCGAGATTCCTTGAATTTACACGGATAAATACAGTCTTCCTCCAACAAATCCAGTATTACTCCATTATTTACATCCGAATGTAACAAAACTATTTATAAAATTTTATACTGATCTTGCTGCTTTATATTATTTTTAATAAAATGCTTTTTAGGATTAGAATAAATATGTGCAATATTGGTATGATAATTATCTATTAAAACATTATCCGGCATGATAACAATAGACCAACCCAAATGTGAATTTGCAGGGTAAAATATCCTACCATTAACTTGATATTTATATTGTACTTTCCTAGGCATATTCAATTTATATAATTATTAATAAAAATGTTCCTAAAAATAACACATATAAACATAACAACAGGAAATAGTGAATGAGATATATATAACTTTAGATAACCATAGATACGAAAGCCCATTTGGATGAATGCACAGAAGTAGATATCAATAAATGAGGATTATTTAGAAAATTTTTAAATATAATGTTCGGGTTATTCTTATTTGAAATATGATTAATCGATGAAAAGTTTTGTTTAAGATAATCCAGTCCAAAACGTGTCAACAATGACATGATGCATACAATGTTCAGCTTATCCTGATTGACATTTAGACTGCCTGTACATTCATATTCCTTCATTATCTTTTCGTAAATTTCAAATTCGTTTAGTAATGATTTCATAGTATTTTTTTTCTTTTTCTCCATTATTTTAGTAATATGTATGATTTTCTAAATAATTATATAAATAACTAATGAATATTAACTCCAATAATTCATATTAAAATCTTTCTTATTAAGAAATAATAAAAGATATGCTTTGTAAAAATAGAATGTTAAATATAAAAGGTTTTAAAATAGAATAGAAGGTTAATTTTTCAATAAAAATGAGAGAAGGAGAGATAATCCCCCTTCATTTTTAGTCTAAAACGAATCTTATTTTCCGAGTGCTGCTTCGATTTGAGCAAGGATTTGTTCGTTTTTGAAGTGTGCCTGATCTAAAGCACCGGTTGGACATGCAGCTACACATGTTCCACATCCTTTACATAAAGCTACGTTTATGTGGGATTTACCGTCTTCAATTGAAATAGCTCCGAATGGACATAATTCAACACAGATTTCACATCCACCACAGTTGTCTTCATTTACTTCAGCGATGATAGGTTCAATTTCTACTTCTCCTTGGATCATAGGAATTGCTGCTCTTGCTGCTGCACCTGAAGCTTGTGATACTGTGTCAGGAATATCTTTAGGA
>MUZY01000067.1 GCA_003266065.1 Methanosphaera sp. rholeuAM130 | reverse complement strand
AAAATACTTTTGGCCAAGTCTCAGTATGTTTTAGAATGGGAATACGTACTTTTTGTTGAAGTTTCTTTCCATCCTCAACCTTTAGAGGTTGAGGTATTCATTTTAGGATAAAAATAATAAAATATATAAATGATAGTTTTAAGATATATTATTAATATTAATTACATAGGGTTTAAAAAAATTTTTTTTCAATTAAAGGACAACAGTTGATAATATGGATGAAGCAGGAATCATGTCCGTACAGCATATAGTCGGTGGAATATTGGCCGGATTTATATGTTTTGGATTTCAGAAGGGATATTTTGGTATAGCAAATGAAGTTATAGGTGTAATAATCAGTTTAGTCTTGGTATATTTACTTGGTAAACATGCCGAGAAAAAGTATGGAAGGGAAACCATAGGTTTAAATTCATGGGTAATGAATGGTATAGTGCCGTTTTACTTCGTTTGTATGGTAGTATGGATTTTACTATTGAATTACATAGTATAATCATAATGTTAGCGAACGATTAACTCTCCCCCGTTTTTTCTTAAATAATTTTTTTTTAAAATGTTAATTCTCTAGGTTTGAAAGGGTATGTGTTCTATAATAGTTGCAGACGGTAACTCATCATTGGATGAGGTATATGAAATGTTGGATAAGTTAACTCATAGGGGACCTGATGCATTTGGAGTATATTATAACGGAAATGTCTACTACAACAGGCCATTGTATGACTTTGATAATTCGGAGAATAAAACAAACGATGAAGTTATTCTGGCACATAATCTCTTATCCATTGTAGGAGATAACGTAGTTCAACCGCTATTTTCATCCCAACTCACGCTTGTAGCCAATGCGGAGATATACAATTCGGACGAGTTGATTGAAAAGTATAATCTATTTACGGATTCCGACTGTGAAGTTATGTTGAAGGTCATTGAACACTACTATAACGGCGATTTAAAGGAAGCGGTACTGAATACTTTGGAGGAATTAGATGGTGACTATGCATTTTGCATCTATGACCATAAGGATTATATGATTGTCCGTGATAGGATGGGTGTAAAACCGGTGTATTATTCCACCGAATCAGACAAGTTCATATCCGCTTCAGAAAAGAAGGCCTTTAAAAGTTCATCAAATGTATCATCGTTAAATCCTCGATGGGCAATATATAACGGGCAGCTGATGAAAATTTCCGATGAATATAAAAGATGCGAAGAGTTTGGGGATATTGATGAATTTAAGCATAATCTTAAGGATGCATTGATAAAAGCCGTGGATAAGCGGTCAAAAAATCTTGATAAGGTGGCACTGCTATTTTCAGCGGGTGTAGACTCTACCCTGATAGCGGTCATACTTAAAGAGTTGGACGTTGATTTTACGGCATATACGATAGGTACCTCCAACAGCCAAGACTTGGAATTTGCCAAAAAAACTGCAGATGATATGCAGATACCTTTGAAGTATAACGTAATTTCAAAGGAAGATGTGGAATATTACTTCGAGCCTACATTAAATGCCATTGAAGACAATAATCTTATGAAATTAGGGGTAGGCATGGCAATTAAAATGGCAAGTAAACTGGCCTCATTGGATGATAATAAGGTAATCCTATCAGGTCAAGGGGCGGATGAACTCTTTGCCGGATACAACAGGTATAAAAACAAGATTAATTCGCCACAAGAGCTACTTGACGAACTGTCACACGACTTGAACAGCATGTACCATGTAAACCTTGAACGTGATGACAAGGCGGTCATGTCAAATTCCATGGAGCTAAGAGTACCGTTTCTGGATAGGAATGTAGTGGATTTTGCATGTAAAATCCCACTTAAGTATCTGATAGACTCACCTGAAGACAATCTGCGAAAGCACATACTAAGGGACGTGGCATATGAACTTGGAGTTCCGCATGATATAGCATACCGGCCAAAAAAGGCAGCCCAATACGGTACGGGAATAGATAAAATCATTAGAAAGAAACTGTTGAAAGAGGAAAAGTATCAGAAACTGTTATCTTCCACGATATCCCATAAATGACAATGCACTAACAAAATATTATAATATTATAAAAAACATGATACTATTTGTCCTAAAATGAATACCTCAACCTCTACAGGTT
>MUZY01000135.1:4850-8572 GCA_003266065.1 Methanosphaera sp. rholeuAM130 | reverse complement strand
ACTTTTTTTAATATTTTTTAAATTGTTTCTGATTTTTTTCAGGCGATAAAAGTAATTTTTTTTAATCATGTCATACATATCCTATAGTAATGAATGAAATATTTATAGATAAATGGATGCCGTGATTAATGATGAAAAAGATAGGATTGCTTGAAGTAAAAGGTGCTTTAACATTATATGAACATTTCGGACATTTACCGACCAATATAGTTAAGTCTGATGGAACGATAGAAAATGGCAATAAGGCACATGAAGAATTGGATGGATTAATAATTCCCGGCGGAACATTAGTGGAATCGGAAACAATCACTCCAGAGTTGGCCGAAGAAATTAATCTGATAAATGACAATGATGGATTTATTTTCGGAATGTGTGCAGGTTTCCAGATATTGGGTAAGGAAACTGACGTTGGAAGAAATTCACCGGTACCCATCATTAGAAAAGGATTGAATTTACTTGACGTCACGTTCAAGCCACTGATTAATACTAACAGGATAAACGCCGATATCGTGGATGATTCAACCATATTTACCAGGAACCTGAAGGACACAAAAGTCAATGGTTTTCACTGTCACACATATGGGCAAATCGAATCAAACGATAAAAACGTTATTTATTCCAATATCGAAAGATCAAACTATAAGTATAAGCCGGAACGTGTGTTGTCCGGCGTATCCAATAAAAAAGGAAATATACTTGGGACTACCGTTCATGCCCTTTTGGACAACAATCCACAGGTGGTAAATAATATACTGGAATATATCGATGCCGTTGATGAATATGAGGATATACAACAGAGGAATAAGAAATTACACGACAGGGTATTTCATGAACTGGCGGTAGATACCAATCAAATATGCCGGTTCAATCGTCCACGTCCGGAACTTCCTCCAATGATTATGTTGATGGGTACCGGATCGGAATCAGGAAAAACCTTTTTGGCCAGTGGGATTGTCGGCGCATTAAGGCAGCGGGGAATACATACCTATGTAATCAAGGTAGGGCCGGATATACGTGACTTGTCTCCATCATTATATGTTAATAAGGAAAAGCTTGAAGATTACGCTTCAATACAAATAAGCAATATTGGTTGGACACCACTGGAGGAGGTAATTGAACAAGTCAAGGGTAAAGGCTACGATTTGGTATTGGTTGAAGGGGTAATGAGTGCAGCTACCGGATTACTCAACAAAAAGACGCCATACTCCACGGTTGAAATAGCGCGTGCAGGTAATATCCCTGTTATCATGGTATCCAGTGTAAGCAAAGGCGGTATCGAAACGGCGGCCATTGACATAAAGGCACATATTGACCTTTTGAACAAATTGGATGTGGATACTCGTGCCATAATATTGAACAGAACCTACGATGAGACAATAGTTAATCATGTCAGCGAATATTTGACCAATAAATCCAACGTCAGCAGGGACAATATTTGGAGCATTACGAAAGCTAAGGTTGAAAATAAGGGAAGGGTTCCTGAAGATTACCTTCAGTTAGAGACATTTACACAAGCTGCTATTGATGTGGTAAATAAGGACATTGATGTAATGAAAATATATGAATTGGCTAAACAGCCAGAATTTAGGGGTTATTTATCTCACGAAGAGATATGTAAATTGTATAAGGAATAATTGAATGTGGAGGATATTGAACGGGGATTTTCGAAAAAAAGTTAATCTTCATTAAGTAATTATTTGTAAAAGTAATTAATATTCATAAAAACAGTATTTAAAAAAAGATATTAAATCTTTTTTTATTATTTTGCATAATTGAAACTATTTTAATATTCAGAGTTATATTCATTTTTAATTTTGTTCAGTTCTTCTTCAAGTACATTCTGTTTAATAACTAAATTTAAAACATTAGATAGATGTAACATATTCCCATCAATAACCTGTTTAGCTTCTAATAATGAATGAATGGTTTTAATATCTGCCAATGGAATATCAAATCTTTTATCATCCATTGTAATCCATCTTGTTTCATATTTCATGTCTTGATTCTCATTTTTAAATAATTTAACTTCTTGCGGATAAGCTTCAATGATTATTTTATCTTTTTGTACGATAGGCTCCGTTATTTTTGTTTGTGTGATTTTGCTTATCTGGACATTTTTTTCCTGTGGAATGATTTTAATGTATTCGTTTTCACCAATTTTTCTAATCATTGATTTATCGACAATCGCTTCATTAACTAGTTTGTAGTCTGCTACCATAATCTCGCTTCCTGAATGTAATGTTATTTGATTATGCAATTATTTTTTTTCCGTAAAAATTTCTTTAATATATTATAATATTTTGCTCTTCATTATACTTAATATTTTTTGTATGATAGTAAACTAACATTTCATGCTCATATTAATAATTCTATAAGAACGGAGTCATCATCATCAAGCTCCATTTTTTCACGTAATTTCTCATCAGCTATAAATTCCAATGTATTGAATGTGTATACTGTCTTAGTGGGAAATAATATATCTCCTGTTTTGTCCATTTTATTTTTCGGATTTGTAATTTTGGCATTTAAGAAGAATACATCACCATATTCTGAATTTCCATGGATAATCTTCAAATCCTTTTTTAGTTTTCCATTTACATCCAAATGAATGTCATCGGTTAATGTTATGTTTAACGTTCCGCAATATGGGATGTAACCTAGTTTTTCCTGATATTGTTTGAAGTATATCTCTTTTTTCATAAATTCACTGGCTCGATTTAATCCAGACGTAATATTTCCTTTAAATTTCAGCATGCTTTTACCCAAATTCTCATTTTAAAATATGACTGTAAAAATCATTCTAATACTTATTATGTTTGTTTTAAATCTTATCCTTTTTGTTTTTTTACGGGAGGTATTGGTACAACGAAAAAGAAAAATATCTTAAGAAACATATAAATAATTATTATATTTAAAAAAAATAATTTGAAAAAAAAATGGATTAACAAAATATATTATGTTTATAATTTTTATTAAAAAAATATGGAGGAATTTTTTATGCAGATTCGTATAGCTATTCCATCAAAAGGACGTATAAGCGAACCATCAGTTGAATTACTTGAAAAAGCGGGTATTGGACTTGTAGATAATTCAAATCGAAAATTATTTTCAAATACATTTGATCCGGATATTAGCGTAATGTTTACAAGAGCGGCAGATATTCCTGAATATGTTGCAGATGGAGCTGCCGATATTGGTATCACAGGAAAAGATTTGATTGCAGAAAAGGATGTTGATGTAGAGTATTTATCTGATTTGGGCTTTGGAAAAACACGTTTGGTTATTGCAGCACCGGAAGATTCCGATATAAAAACTGTTGATGATTTGAAAAAGATTAGAACAGTAGCAACGGAATTTCCCTTCTTAACCGCCCAATACTTTAAAGAAAAGGGAATTGACGTAAAAATATTGGCATTGACCGGAGCTACGGAAGTAGCACCGCTGATAGGAGTTGCGGATGTTATTTCAGATTTAACAAGTACCGGCACAACCCTCAAAACCAATCATCTACGTGAAATTGACACAATATTTGAAAGTTCAATAGTACTGATTGCCAATAAGGAAAGCTTCAAAGATAAAAATACTAAGATAAATGAGGTTAAAACAGGAATTTCCGGAGTATTGCATGCTGAAGGCAAAAAACTTCTAATGTTAAATGTTGAGAAGGATAAATTGGCAGATATTAAAGCGGCCATACCTGGTATGGGTGGGCCTACAATATC
>MUZY01000135.1:0-4778 GCA_003266065.1 Methanosphaera sp. rholeuAM130 | reverse complement strand
AAAAATGATTAACATGAAATTCGTTCGATATAAAGATTCAAATGATAACGAATCCATAGGAATAATTAGTGATGACAAATTGTTTAAAACGGATTATCATAGTATTTATGAAGCATATGATGATTCATGTCAAAATGATTTACCTCTTTTATATGAAGAGGATACGGACAATATAAAATATTTGGAACCAACAAGTCCCTCCAAAGTAGTATGTGTCGGTTTGAACTATAAGGATCATGCCGAAGAATTAAAGATGGAATTGCCTGAAGAGCCATTGCTTTTTATGAAGTCATCCACATCTACAATAGCACATATGGATGAAATTATCTATCCCGAAATATCACAGCAGGTTGATTATGAAGCAGAGCTGGCGATTGTCATACTTGAAGAGATTAAATACAATGAATTTAACGAAAACGCTAAAGTAGCATACACAATACTCAATGACGTTACGGCAAGGGACTTGCAACAGAAGGACGGACAGTGGACAAGGGCAAAGAATTTCGACACATTCTGTCCGATGGGGCCATGTCTTGTTACGGATATAGATTCTTCTAATTTGGATATCAAATTGGAGGTAAACGGCACGCTACGACAAAATTCAAACACGTCGAATATGATATTTTCACCGATGGAATTGGTCAGATTCGTATCATCAATCATGACATTGGAAAGGGGTGATGTTATCGCAACGGGTACTCCTCCCGGAGTTGGTCAATTACAGAAGAACGATACTGTCAGTATCACCATAGAAAATATAGGTACGTTGGAAAATACAATTAGATAAAGGGGTGTGATTATGGATATTAAAAAATATGAATGTGATGTATTGATAATCGGTTCAGGTGGAGCCGGTTGTAAATGTGGAATTGTAGCAAGTAAACATGATGCAAATGTAATCATCGTTTCAAAGGGTCTTAGTTTTAGATCAGGATGTACGATGCTGGCAGAGGGTGGTTATAATGCAGTATTCGGTTATGTTGATGAAGAGGATTCGCTGCAGTTACATATTCAGGATACACTTAAGGGCGGAGCATTTCTGAATGATTTGCTGTTGGTTCATAAGCTGGTAACGGACTCACCAAAACGTTTGATTGAACTTGAAAGTTATGGTTCATTATTTGACAGACAAGAGGATGGACGATTGAATCAACGGCCGTTCGGTGGACAGTCATATAGGAGGACGTGCTTTAAAGGGGATCAAACAGGTCATGAAATGATGCTCGGTCTCAGGGAAGAAGTAATCCGTGAAAACATTACGACCCATGATGAAATCATGATTACCAAGCTGCTCTTTGATGATGATCACTCAAAAATTGTAGGAGCTATGGGTTTAAATTTAAAGGACAGTTCCATAGTAGTATATAACTCTAAAACAACCGTAATAGCGGCGGGTGGATGTGGATGGTTATATCCGGTTACTTCCAACGCATCACAAAAAACTGGTGACGGCGTCATGATAGCATATAATGCCGGAGCGGATGTTATGGACATGGAAATGGTTCAGTTTCATCCAACGGGTATGCTTTCACCAAAATCCCGTAGAGGTGTTTTGATTACTGAAGCTGTAAGGGGTGAAGGCGGTCATCTAATCAATTCCAAGGGGGAACGCTTCATGATTAATTATGATGAGCGTCAGGAATTGGCTACAAGGGACATCGTTGCAAGAGCAATTTACAGTGAAATTCAGGCGGGTAGAGCCTCACCGTTGGGTGGGGTTTACCTGTCGGTAGAACATCTGCCAGAAGAGCAGGTTATGACTAAGCTTCATACTATGGTCGAGCAGTTTAAGGATGTTGGTGTGGATATCGTCAACGAACCTATGGAAGTGGCACCTACGGCTCATCACTTCATGGGCGGTATAAAAATCACGCCTGATTGTCAGACCAATATAGAAAATCTCTACGCCGCCGGAGAAGTAACATCGGGGGTACATGGTGCAAACAGGCTGGGCGGTAATGCATTGGCCGATACCCAAGTATTCGGTAAGGCGGCCGGATTGAAGTGTTCCGAAAATATTAAGGAATTGGAGTTAACCCCTGCATCCCAGAGTGATATAGATGATGAAATCGAACGCATTGAGGGAATATGGTCCGATGGAAAATATAATCCCGATGATATCAAAGAGCAAATACAGCATGTCATGTGGAAATATGTTGCGATTGTAAGGGATGAGGAAGGTTTGCTTGAAGCTCAAAGGCAGCTGAATGACTTGGAAGAAAAGACTAAAGACATGGATGTGCCATCCTTTAACGAATATAACAATAAGCTGATGCTTGCCCTTGAAGTAATAAGCATGATTCAATTGGCTAAGTTAATAGTCAAATCGGCATTGCTTAGAAAAGAAAGCAGGGGTGCTCATTATAGAAGTGATTATCCTAATCTCAACGATGAAGAATACCTTAAAAGCTTTGTTCTAAACAAAAATGGGGAAGTTAAAACGGTTGAAAGAGGTTTATTCTAATCTATTTTTTTTAAAAAAAGAGTGTAAAATGTTATTTTTTCAATAACATCTTTTTTTCTATCATTTACTAAAAGTGTTCATATATTATATTTTTTCCAATGCACTCATTGCACTTAATATTTTATGATCTTCTTCTGGTTTTGCCTGTAACTGTAGACCTACAGGTATGTCATTTACTCTGCCGGCGTTCATACTGCTTGCAGGTATACCCGTAATGTTTGCAAGTACAGTTAGCACGTCATAAGCATACATGTCCATCGTATCAAGTGTTTCACCTATTTTGTGAGGTAATTTTGGTACGGTTGGGCCTGCTATCAAATCAACATCCTTGAGCAGTGCGTTAAAGTCATTGCGTATAAGTGATCTTGCTTGCAATGCTTTTTTATAGTATTTACCACTGAATTCCTTTTGACTTATGTATGAACCGATTTGTATCCTGCGGGCAACTTCCGGACCGCATACTTCCTCAATTCTTTCTCCATATTTACGGCCATCGTATTTTCTGGTGGCGGAGAAGAATTCAACATAGTTTATCAGATAGTATGTAGGAAGACCAAGGTCAATATCTTCAAATGTCAATTCTTTAATATCTGCACCCAATGAGGATAGGTTATCTATTGATTTGTTGATTTGGGCATCAATTTTGTCATCCGTTACGTCCATAAATTCTTTAACGACACCTACAGTGGTATTTTCCAGTGATTCACAGTCAATATCATCCAAAAATTCTCCACTTTTTCTTTCGAATGTTGTAGGGTCATATGGGTCATAACCTGTTATTACATCCAGCATCAATGCAATACCGCTTGTATCATTTGCAAATGGGCCGATTTGATCCAGACTCATTGATAAGTCAAGCAGTCCTTGACGTGAAACCATACCGTATGTCGGCTTGAATCCCATTACTCCACAATGGGATGCAGGGTTTCTGATGGATCCACCCGTGTCTGAACCTAGTGCAATATCACACATGTTGGCTGCAATAGCTGCGGCTGAACCTCCACTTGATCCGCCAGGTATATGGCCTAAGGCATTTGGATTGTTTGTAGGACCATACATTGAGGTTTCCGTTGAACTTCCAGCTGCAAATTCATCCATATTTGTAAGACCAACTATGACTCCGTCTTCTTTAATTATGTTCTTTATTACGGTAGCATTATAACTGCCATAGTATTCCTTTAGTGTAGGTGATGCTGCCGATACGATGAGATCCTCAACGTTAATGTTACATTTGATTCCAATAACCAAACCGGCTAATTTTCCTGTTTTTTCATTGTTTTTAATTTTGTTGTCAATAGTTTGTGCTACTTTTTGTGCTCGTTGGTAATCCAATTCAACGAATGCGTTTATGTCATCATTTTTTTCTTCGATAACACTATACATCTGCTCTAAGTTTTCCTGTGCGGTCAATTCTTGTTGTTTAATCGCTTCAACTTTTTCTATTACTCTCATTTAGTCACCTTTAGTAAAATTTTTGAAATAGTTCTCTAGAATATCACTATATGTTTAGTATATTTAATCAATAAAATTAATATAATTTTGTGTGTTTTTTCACGTCTTTCTTATGAAATATTTTGGGGGATATCATTTTTTCCAAGTATAAAAAATGGTTTATATATTTAGAAATTTTCTTAAATTATATAAGTGTTGAAAATTATATATTATACCAATAACAAGTTAGTGCTAAAATATGTTTATAAAAAATATTTATAATAACTGTAAAATTAGTCTTATACTCACATATTGAACTAATTATGCATGTTTGTATATTATTTGCTACAGCTTGTTAAAATGTGCAATATGGTAATGTATTTTACTAATTTGAACATTTATATGTATTATGCATAAATAATCAAATTAAACATCATGTTTTATTCATAGGAATATTTGAATAAAATGTGTGGCATTAATACTATGAACCTCGGGGACTGGGGGGATAGCTTGGTAATTTTCAAAATCTTTGATTTTGACAACCCTTGAATCCATCTTACAGGATGGGAAGTTCAATAATAACAATGTTGATAATTATAAACATTTAAAAAAATTTAGAGTTTAAAAAAACTCATAATAAGAGATAATATAATAAAGGTGAACAAATGGATCTTATAGAAAATTTAAAAGCAGCATTAAACGATGAAGAAGTAGAAAAAGTACCTGTAATAAGTGCAACAGCAGCAGCAATTGAAGATGCTTTCCCTGGTGCAAATGTATCCTGGCCTAAAGCACACCAAGATGTTGATGAAATGGTTAGATTAGGAGTATCCTTACACGAACAAGCAGGTTTAGAATGTGCAAGAATTCCTTTCGACTTAAC
>MUZY01000085.1:4101-6393 GCA_003266065.1 Methanosphaera sp. rholeuAM130 | reverse complement strand
ATATTTTTGGCCAAGTCTCTATTAATTCAATATCCATTTGGGCTATCATGAAAATAAAAAAAATGTGTGAATAAAAAAAGTTATTTTATAGTTATTAAATAATAACTATTGTGTTTTTAAATTATTAAAATCAATTAAAAAACAGTTTTTTTTAATTTAAAATTTTAATTTTACAGCTAATTCGATATCTGAAACTTTAACGGTTTTTCTACCAGCATGTTCTGCTATAGCTACTGCTTCTGCGGAAATAGCTTCTCCAAGTTCTGATAATCTTTTGGATAACTCTATTTTTGCATCTTTTGTAGCACGTGAGGCACCTGCATTAGATAAAATTCTACCCATAGGTGCAATTGGTAATTGTTCCATATTATCACTCCTATAGAAATTAGTATATTTTTGTAGTATTTATATGTATTGTTTTTTACATCTTATTTTTTATATTATGATAAATTATAATATAAGACTTGAAATATTATAAAATAAATAAATACTGAAAATATTAAAGATTTTTCTAAAATAAAAGATTAATATTATTTTTTTAAAATCACATTTTAAGTAATTTTCATTGAAAAAATTAATGTTTACTTTAAATACTATAACCATTGAATAAAATAAAAGTAATTCATTAATTAGAAATAAAATAAGACCATATGTACATTTTTTATTTAAATATTTTTTTATCACTGAACGATATGTATGTTATTGTTTTTTTATGTATGAACATAATTATAAACAATGTTTATTTCATGGATTAACGCTTGTCTAAATAGCCTAACAAGGATTATGGCATTGGAAATAATCATTTCATTAAACATTTTACGATTTTTATAAATAATTAATAAATATACGGTCATAAATAAAAATAGTATCATAATTTATTTAATATAATATATATAATATTATTGTTTATCATAAATTTTTGAACTATTCTCATTCTGATATGTTCCTTTTCAATTCAAAAAATTAATATAAACATATATATCCATAAAAATAAATATATTATATAATTATGAATGATTTTTAAAATCTTTTTATTCCAATCAAAATTAATGTAGATATAAATTCTTTTTAATCAATACAATTTAATGACAATTTATTAAATAGGGGGAGGTCTTTTTTGAGTCGAATTGCAATATTGGATAAGGATAAATGTCAACCAAAAAAATGTAATTATATGTGTATAGAATATTGTCCCGGAGTAAGGATGGAAGAAGATACCATAATCATAAGTGAAGAGGATAAGAAACCGGTAATATCCGAAGAGCTATGTTCCGGTTGTGGAATATGTACAAACAGGTGTGTATTCAATGCAATAAACATAATAAACCTGCCGGAAGCATTAACAGAAACGCCAATACACCGTTATGGACAAAACAGTTTTGAACTATTTGGCATGCCGACGATAGAAGAGGGATCTGTAGTGGGACTGCTAGGACCAAACGGTATCGGAAAATCCACAATACTCAACATACTCTCCGGACAAATCATACCGAACTATGGAGATTACGACCACGAGGCTACATGGGATGAAACAATAGAATTCTTCAAGGGTTCGCAGCTTCAAAGCTACTTCAAAAGACTGGCCAACAATGAAATCAGATTATCCTATAAACCACAGATGGTAGATCAACTACCAAAAGTGGTAAAGGGAAACGTATCCCAACTCTTGGAAGGGGTAGATGAAAGAAACAAAATGGATGAAATAGTCGAGACGCTGGAGCTCGAGTCAACTTTGGACAGAAAACTGGCAAATCTCTCCGGTGGGGAACTGCAGAGAATAGCAATAGCCGCAGCAGTACTGAAGGATGCCGACTTCTACTACATAGACGAACCTACATCATGGCTTGACGTAAAACAAAGGTTAAATACTGTACAGGTAATAAGACAACTGACCGAAGAAAAAAGAAACGTACTTGTAATAGAACACGACCTGGCAACACTTGATGCTATGAGTGACTATGTGCATGTTATGTACGGGCAGGAAGGAGCATATGGTGTAGTATCCAAGTTGCGTGGAGTAAGGGTTGGAATAAACGCATACATCAACGGATTTTTAAACGAGGAAAACATAAGGATAAGAAAACAACCTATAGAGTTTGAAATAAGACCGCCAAGTGACCTGATAGAATCGGAGACAATAACCAAATACTCCGACTTCACGAAAAAATATGAAAACTTCTCATTGGAAGTTGAAGAAGGGGAACTAAACAGAAGTCAAGTAATCACGGCATTCGGTCCAAACGGTATTGGAAAAACAACATATGCAAAAATGCTGGCCGGAGTAGTAAAGCC
>MUZY01000085.1:0-4092 GCA_003266065.1 Methanosphaera sp. rholeuAM130 | reverse complement strand
GACTATGATGGAAGTGTTGAAGACTTCCTATACACCCATGCAAAGGGATACGGGTCAAACGTCTTCAAGACGGACATATCAAAACCATTCGACTTGGATAAAATAATAGATAAACAGGTAAACAAGCTATCCGGTGGAGAAATGCAAAGGCTGGCAACTGCAGTAACACTATCGCAGGAAGCGGATGTTTACCTATTGGATGAACCGACGGCATTTTTGGATGTGGAACAGAGACTCAAAATTGCAAAGGCAATAAAGCATGTCATTACCCGTGATGACACATCAGCAATAATCATCGACCACGACATAGTATTCATCGATTACATATCCGACAGGGCAATGGTATTCTACGGAAAATCCGGCCAATGCGGTAAGGCAACGGCACCAATCAACCTGCGTGATGCGATGAACAAGTTTTTATCCGACGTGGAAATAACATTCCGTAGGGATAAGGAAACAAACAGGCCAAGGGTTAACAAATACGACAGCTACTTGGACCGTCAACAGAAGGAAAAAGGAGAATACTATTACCTTGAAGAATGAGTGATATCATAAAAGACGCTTAAGGTGAAAATTATGCATATAATGATAGTGCCGACAATGGGCTGTCCGGCAAACTGCAGCTACTGCTGGAATTCTGAGACGATTTCAGAGGTCATGACAACCGATACGATGGACGACATCGCAGACTGGCTAAAAGACTTCAAAGATGAACCGACTACCTTCACTTTTCATGGTGGAGAACCATTACTGGCAGGATATGACTTCTATGAACATGCATTAAATGAGTTATCCACAAAACTTAAACATCTCTATCCTGCATATGCCATACAGACAAACCTGTGGCAGATGGATGACAAGATTGCAGAACTCTTTAAGAAATATGAAATACCGATAGGCAGCAGTCTGGACGGACCAAAGGAACTAAACGATAGGCAAAGGGGTATCGGATATTATGACAAAACACTTGCAGGCTATGAAATTGCCAAAAAACATGGACTGAGGGTAAGTTTCATAAGTACATTTACCAATTATTCGATAAAGCACAAAGAGGAAATATTCGAATTCTTCAAGGACAACGGATTAAACCTTAAGATTCACCCGGCATTGCCGTCAATCAAGGATGACAACAGTGACGAATTCACCTTGGATCCCAAGGATTATGGAGAACTGATGCTTTACCTATTGGATCAATACCTTGACTTGGCCGATACAATCGAATTGAAGAATATGGATCACCTGTGCAAGGGGGTATTCATGAAACGGGGTTACGTATGCACATATGTTGACTGCATGGACAGTACATTTGCCATAGGTCCCGACGGTAAGATATATCCGTGCTATCGCTTCGTGGACATGCCGGAATATGAGATGGGTCATGTGAAGGATAAGTTGTCATTTGAAGAGATAATGAATACGAAGGCTGAAAAACTCCTCCACGAATACAAGCAATTCGTTGACGAGGACTGCGGCGACTGCAAACATATAGATTACTGCAGGGGTGGATGTCCGTACAATGCGTTGGCTGTAAGCGACAATGAAGTGAAGAATGTGGATCCCCACTGTGAAGCATATAAGATGATATTCGATAAAATAGACGAGCTGATGAATCAGCGTTTGGAATTTTCATTTGAAGATTTGGATAAAACGGTTGAAAAGGATTTCAATTTTACGTTGAATGTGGGATTGGATAATACCAAAGCTAAGGGAAATAAGAAATTCACGGTAATGGATATAGCAATGAAATGAAATTAGCAGGGAGTTTTGCTAATTTCAATTACTTTCTCGCCACCAATTTTTTTTAATGATTGTCATTTAAGTAACTGATTGAATAGCGTTATTCAACGTATTCCCATTAAAATTAATCTCTGGGCATTGGAATTGGCAAGTCTTCAATTTCAATGTGGAAGAGTTTTGCCATTTTTGCTTTTATCGCAGCATCCAGTTTGTTGTCCAGTTCTTCTATGGAACTTATCTCTTCGGCATCTATGCCGTATGATTTTGCCAGAGCCACGAAGTCAGGATTGTCCAGTTTTACCTGATAGTTCGGTAATTCCTGCATATCCTGCCATTGTTTAATTATACCCAACAGATTATTGTCCAGCACTATGATGATGACTGGCAATTTGTATGTGTGGATGGTTGCCAGCTCTTCGATAGTCATCTGTATGGCTCCATCGCCGGGGCATGCTATGATGACGTCATCCGTTGCAAAGCTTGCACCGATACTTGCTGGAAGTGCATAACCCATTGGCCCGAATCCTCCCGAGAAGAGTAGCTGTCCGGGTTTTTCTGCTTTGGAGTTGGTTGTAAAGTATGTCGGGCTCTGTCCCGCATCGAATATGTATGTGATGTTTTCATTCTCTTTTGACAGAATTGTGTTAATTACTTGCTCCGGGTGCAGCTTATCCGTTTTTATGATTTCATTTGCAGGATATTCGCCCTGGGATTTGATTCTGTGTATCCATTTATCATCCTTTGGCACTAGCTTTTCGGCATTGATTGTTTCCAGAAATTCCTTGACGTTGCAGTTGTAGAATTTTTTTGCACGATTGTGTTGTTTATTCGTGTTAACCTGTATTATATTGTCGGTATTAACGTGTCTTAATGTTCTTTCGGATAGCCTGCATCCTAATGCCAGTATCAGGTCTGCATGTTGGGCCGCATAGTTTGCCTGTTTCGTACCGCGTGTACCAACCAATCCCAGATTGATTTGGTCATATTCCGATATTATGCCTCTTGCCGTGAAGGTTGTTGTCATGGGTATTCCTGTTTTTTCAACAAAGGCTTTCAACTCATCAATACAACCTGCATAAATAATACCGGAACCTACAATTATTAATGGTTTTGTACTCTCATCTATACATTTAATTGTATCTGAAATTGAGGATTCGGTGACTTCATCTATTTTTTTCTTATTAATTGTTCTGTGGTGTATATTCATTGATTTATTTTGAACATCTTTTGGTATGTTGATATGGAAGGGACCCGTCACACCACTTTTTTTGTAGTTGAACACTTCCTCCAAATTGTTCTCCAATTTCTCGGGAGTACAGGAATAATATGATTTGATGGTAATCGGCTTAAAGACGCCGTTTAAGTCCATTTGCTGGAAACAGTCACTATTTACATCATCCTTTTCGACATCCCCGGTAATTACAATCAACGGAACGTTATCCTTATAAGCCGTTGCAACTCCCATGACAAGGTTCATTGCACCTGGACCTGCCGTTGCAATACAGACACCATACTTGCCGGTAATTCTTGCATAACAATCGGCTGCATGGGCTGCGGCCTGTTCATGCCTTACAAGCACATGCTTAATCTTTGAATTACGAAGTGCCTCATAAATCGGCAGTACCTGCTCGCCGGGATAACCGAATACATACTCCACGCCCTCATTCTCCAATTTGTTAACCAAGTATTGGGCAATGTTCTTATCGCTTTTCATTTCAATCATTTACTCTTCCTTTTCCTGATATGAACCGTTGTATTTGCCGGAACCCTTAACAGGAAATACAACGGCCTGAACTATACGTTCGCCTTTTTTTAGTTTGAACGGATATTCACCGTTATTTACCACCATAAACTGCAGCGTTCCATAAAAATTGGGATCGCCCACAGCGGTATGCACCGATATGAAGGAACGCAGGAGTGTGGATCTTGGCAGATACAGCATGGTATAACCAGGGGGAATCTTTATTTTTCCTTCCATCATAACACTGTATGCGGTTTTGGGTTCCAACGTAACGATATCTCCCTCAATTTCCTCCAGTTGGGGCAAATCCTTCACGTTATCTATCAAGGAACCTCCACTTGCCTGCTTAAATATCCTGTCTACCTTCAAATCAATACCTGAAGCTTCTATCGTATCTTCATATTCCGGGAATAATTTCCTCAATTCATGTTCTCCTAGCATCATCATATCTCCTTTAAATAATATTCTCCATTTCGTCATTAAAAAATATTTTCATCAATTAAAGATATAAGCTATTATTTATAGAAATACTAATAACTGAGAGTATAACATTTTTTTTTAATAACACGGAGAATGGACAAATGACGGATTATATTGATTTATTGAAAATATTC
>MUZY01000187.1:9160-15109 GCA_003266065.1 Methanosphaera sp. rholeuAM130 | reverse complement strand
CCTCTTTTGATGGGAACTTGGCCTTTCTTTCGGCGTTGACCGGTTCCATAAAGTGTACCTGTGGATGGGCTTTTGTTATCCTTTCAATGTTTTCCTCGATGGCCGTGTACATGGATATGTGCATGGACGGTACGAATAAAATCGGAGTGTCATAACCGCTTGCCGTAAGCAACAGGGTTGTTACATTCGTGTCTGCTATCTTATTTGCAAATTTGCTGATGGTGTTTGCCGTTGAAGGTGCAACCAGTATCAGGTCGGCCTGTGCATTTGTCACATGTTCCACATAACCTGTTATTTTTGTATTGACGGGATTTTTTGTGGCAAATTCCATTGATAACGGTGTGATTAACTCGCATGCCGATGGAGTCATGAAACACTCTACCTCAAATCCGTGACGCTGCAGTTGATGCACTAGTTTCAAGTCCTCTACTGCTGCGATGCTTCCAGTGATACATAGAATTATCTTCATATTATCCGCCTACTATATCATGTCTTTTATCTGATCAACTATGGATTCCTTAGGATCGCTTTCCAGTGCAAATGATGAGACTACCTTATCATAGGCTCCCTTGTACTGCTCATAATTTTCAACCGGTGTCGAATAGAGTATGACGTAGAGCTTACCGTCACTCATCTTCGTCCATGTAGCAACATGTTCCTTCTGCGTGCCGTTCAAATCACTGACGATATATCTGTGAAGTGTCAGGTTCTTGTTATCCAATGTTGTCTTGTTTTCTTGAATGTTAATATATCCGGGCATCAGTGCCAGTCTTTGATTGTTGTTGGCATATGCCTGCTCAATGGTATCACCATATTCCGATGGTACCTGCTGAATCAGTATGGATATCTTATCATCATCCCCGTGACATATGGCGGCTATTGATCCTTCGGATATGCTTTTTGCCACATGCCAATCATCCGGATAAGTAAATCGGACACCGTTTTTTTCAAAAGTGGTACCGCTTTCAACTACACAGCCGGATAACGATACTACTAGGATAATTAATAATGGAATTAACAATAGATTTTTATAATTCATAATTTATCTCCCCTGATTAAATTATTAAATATCATCTTGAACTGCCTGATGATGAACTGCCCGATGATCTTGAGCCGGAACTGCTTGATGATGATCTGGAGTTACTTGAACTGCTTGAACCGGATGAACCGGATGAACTGGATGAACTTCCTGAACCGCTTGACGTATTAGAACTGGTTGTAGCGTTTTTCTTATATGTACTTGATGATTTTTTGGTTGTTGTTTTCTTATTGGTATTGGTTGATGTCATATTGTTGTTTTTTTGCGTTAGATTCTTTGCCTGTTCCAATGTTGCATTGGATATGAATGCGGAGTCCGATATGGTTATGTTGGATATTACTTCCTGGTGTTGATTCTGAAGAGCCGTCATACCAGCGGCAATTCCAATGGTAAATGCCACCAATACAAATACCAACAGGAGCAATCCCTTGGTTTTACCGCTGAGTGAGTTTGATGCCGCCTTCTGTGCATCGATATTATCCCTTTTTGCATATTTGTCTACGAAATCATCATAGAGTTCTTCCTTGATTGCCTTCTTTTCAGCGATTTTGGATGGTTTGAAACCTTTTCTTTCCTGAAGCTTAGATACCGCTTCCCTATTTCCCAATTTTCTTTCAAATCGGATTCTTAAGGTATCATACTCCTCCAATGTAATATGTCCTTCATCTTTCTGTTTTTCTAAATCCTCTAATTTCTTTTCTATATCTCGCCGAGAGTTTCCTGGTCCTATTTTAATTCCCCCCAACAGTTATCTGATGATATGAACCCAAGACTTTAAAGAAATCTGTTTGATTCTTAACGTCATTCAATGCATGACTTATTTTAGGTTCATTTCTATGACCTTCCATGTCAATAAAAAACAGGTATTTTCCCATACCCTTTTTTGATGGTCTGGATTCTATTTTTGTAAGGTTGATAGATTCCCTGGCAAAAATAGACAAGACTTCATATAATCCTCCGGGCTTATCGCCATGCAATGACAAAATGATTGATGTCTTATCATTGGAGGTTATCTGAAAGTCATCCTCATGGGATATTAATGCAAATCTGGTGACATTATTATCGTAATCCTGAATCTCTCCATCCAATACTTCAAGATCATATTTCCGGGAGAGCATCTTATTTCCTATTACACCGGCGGTTGCCAACTCGCATACGTATCTTGCAGCATCTGCAGTACTTGATGTTGCATGAACCCGCTTATTAACTTGGTGTATGTAATTTCTACACTGGGCTATTGCCTGAGGATGGGAACATATTAGCGTGATGTCATCGATAGTTACTCCCTTTTGCACCAATAGGTAATGCCTGATGGGAAGTAGAAATTCTCCCCTGATTTTAAGGTTATAATGCATCAATGCATCCAATGTAACCAAAACTGATCCCTCGGTAGAATTTTCAATGGGAACGACCGCTTCATCAATTTCATGATCGGCCAGTGATTCGAAGATGCTGATTATGTTGTCAAATGCTACTAAAGTATCTTTTGAATCCGTGACTTTTAAAGCGGCTTCATTTGAAAATGTTCCTTCGGGTCCAAGATAGCCAACCTGTTTATTATTAATCATTATATAATTATATGTCATTATAAAAGATTAATATTTTTGTGTAAAATACGGGTACAGAGATAAGTAAAAAAATAATTTGAAAAAACATAAGACAATAACTGAATAAAAATAATTGAATTATGTTAAAAGCTGAAAAAATAATTAAAAAAAGAGTAATAATGGAAATCAGTAATTTCCACGTTTTCTGTTATGGTTATATACAAATTTCAATATGTCCGACTTGGATACTATACCATGTACCTTATTTTTCTCATCGGCTATAGGCATTCCACTGAATTCCTTTGCAACCATTACTTTAGCCACGTCAGCTATCGTATCGTTTTGGTCTGCCGTTTCAATAGTCTGAGACATGATTTCCTGTACGAATAAGTTTCTTATCTGGGAATGCTGATATTTTTCAGGCACATGCTTTTTAAAGTCGATGATTGTTTTAGCCATGTCCTTAACCGTCAGGATACCTATTATTACCCCTGCATTTACTACTACCAGACGTTTAATATTGTGATCCAACATCAATCTTCTGGCATGAACGTATCGGTCATCAGGACTTACCGTAACAACTCTTTTTGTCATTATTTCCTTTATCGCTACCTCATTATATGGTTTTTTATCCAAATCTTTTAAGAAGTCTGTTTTTGTCACCATACCAACAATCTTATCCCCATCCATAATCGGTACGCCACCGATATGCTTATCGACCATTGTTTTAAGTACTGATAATATAGAATCGGATGTTTTTGCCGTGATGACATCATGCGTCATTATTGTAGAAATCCTTATATGTGATAATGGTAAAGATTCATATTTGGCTGCAGACGTTTTGGTTGCAATATCAACATCAGTAACAATTCCCACCAATTCACCGGTTTTTGATGAAACCGCTGGCAATCTGGAAATTTTATGTTTGCTCATGAGCTTTACTGCATCCAATACTGTTTGATCTTTGCGTATTGTCACGATATCTTTTGCCATTATTTTATCAATTGTCATTTGAATCGACTCCTTGTATTTTTTTGAGTATAAGAGGGTGTTTTGGGGAAAAAATTATATTGATTATTATTTCTCCTTTTTAGTGTTTTAAATTGTTAAAACTTTAAAGTATATAAATTAGTCATTGTCTTTAAAACACCCTCTATAATTAATATTATCTGTAATCTATAATAAATAAATATAGCCAATAATAATATTAATCATTAAGAATTCTATTTGATAATTGACTTTAATAAATCCCTAATTGTTATTATTCCAATTAAAGTGTTCTTGTCATCGTCAACTACCGGTATTCCACGAATATTTTTTTCCATCATTAACTTAGCAACAGTTCCCAACTTATCATATTTTGATACTGTCAATAAGTCCTTTACCATCAATTCGTCAACCGTCGTATTTACAACATCTTCACCTTCATTAGAGAAGAGTTTTGCAAATAATTTGTGTTCTCCAATATATTTAAGTATATCCGATGCCGTTACAAATCCCAATACTTTTTCTTCCTTGGACTGTGAATTTGGATCTTCACCGACAATAGGCACCCTTCTTAAGGAGTTTCTTACCATTATTTTGGCTATGCCTTCAATAGGTGTACCAGGTGTCGTCGTTATTAGTTTTGTTGCCATTACATCCTGAACTTCTACATTTGCTACGAATTTTTGTAATTTATCTACGATATCCCCTTCGGTAACCATTCCAACAATTTTATTTTCGGAGTTGACTACAGGGAATCCTCCAATACCTTCTTCAAGCATCAATGTTGCAGCATCGACGATAGTGTCTTTGTTTGTCATTGTTTTTACGCCGGTGGTCATTATCTCCTTGATAGGTGCGTTTATTGCAGATAAGAAGTTACCCTGATGTTTTTGTGTTATCAGATTGTATTTTTTTCCTCCTCCAAAGAAGTCAAGAATATCCATTGTCGTCACTATACCTATTAACTTTCCACTGCCCGGATCGGTTATTGGCACTCTTCTGAAATCTTTTGTACTCATTAAATTTGCTATTTCAATTATGGATGCACTTTGAGATGCCGTTACAACTTCTTTATAAGCGATTTCCATAATGTCTCCATCAGTGTCTGCTTTTTTAGTAATCTGTAAGTTTCCTGGATTTCCAATTGTGTTGATTTTTTTGATTAATTTATTTCGCATATATATTCTCTCCTGTTATTTGTTATCGTATTTTTATTGAATGGATTTTAGTTATCATCTGATTCGTCCATACAATCGGAACATAAAAATTGACCGTTGAATTCTTCCAATTGATTATAGACGCCACATTTCTCACATACACCTTCATCTAGATTTTCATCATAATCTGTTTTATAGCTAACATCATCCAAGTATGCTTTTTCATCAATGCTACTTTGTTCAACGAATAATTCTATTAATTCAGGTGAAACTCTAACTATATCGGTCTGCGAAATGATACCTTTCAATTCTTTATCTTCCATAACCAATACTAGTTTAGAATTGTTTTTTAACATTACCGATGAAGCTTCAATTAAAGAAGCGTTTAATCCAATGCTAACATAATCCGTCATGACCATGTCCGCTGTAATATCCTTTGGTGCAATATTCTTTGAAACAACCTTAGAGATTATATTGCTACTAGATACAATTCCTTCAACTTCATCGTCGAGTATAACCACGGAACTTATATCATTTTCAGTCATTATTGCTGCTATTTCAGAAACCGTAGCGTTACTCTTAGCTGTAATGACATTATAGGTCATAGCATCCTTAATTCCAATACTATCAGCCATATCAATATCCATGTCTATCACTACTCCTCATGTTATTAAAAATATAATAACCTAATTATTACTTTGCACTTCCTAATATAAATTTATTACAATAATAGTATTAGAATTACCATTATAAAAAGTTAATTATTTATCTAAATAAAAAATTTAAAATCAATGATTTTAAGCAAAATTAATGGATTATGACAATATTGTGGAAAGAAAAGCAACCAGATAGAAAAAATTATTATGAACCACCGATAACCCAATAACGGTTATGGCAATCATTTGCACAAAATATATCTCATGTTTTATTTAACCATTGGAATAATTGAAATTATAAATATAAAACTATAAATTTAATAAAAAGGAAAATAGGATAATAATATTAAATGCTTATCCTATATTACGGTTAACGTTTTGGAATCTTCAATTCTTTCATATTCCGAGGATATGAAAACAGCAGTAATCGTGTAATTTTTAGACTTCATATTATCCGGAATCGTATAAGTTACACTTGCATGTCCATTCACCACTTTTGCATAGATTACCTTGCCGTTTTCATCCTTTACAGTCTTACCGTTTATCTTAAATACTACCTTTCC